>NZ_JAASHD010000003.1:5878-212527 GCF_019734375.1 Clostridium sp. K04 | reverse complement strand
CTTCCCATAAAAATTGCTCCCTCTATAGTAATGACAGTTTTATTATTTTAACTGTCTACTATAAAGGGAGCATATCACATTTATCTATACCACTTTTTTATAATAGCTATTAATTAAAGAAAGCTATATAAGCTGTATTTACATATACAGTTCTTTTATCTTCTAATCTTACTGCTGCTATTCCATTATTTACATAAGCAACTTCACCTGTAATTAATATTGGTAATCCAGTGATTCCTATTGTTAAAGTAACTCCTGTATAATTTCTAATTAATTCTTCCATTTTCTTATTTATCCCCCTGTTTTTCATTTTTATAATATTTTTAAATATACCTTTGTCATACAGTACTATTATTTATGATGTTCTTCGTCCTTATGATGTCCTTTTTCATCATCGTGACCTTCTTTATGATGATCGCTCTTATCGTGTCCTTTTTCATCATCATAATCCTCTTTATGATGATCTTCTTTATTATCCTTTTCTTCATGGTGATTTTCTTTATGATGATCTTCAGAATTTTTTTCATTCTTTTCTTTATGATCTTCTTTATGATTATCTTCTTTTCCGCCATGATCTTCTTTATTATTATCGTTTTCTTCTTTTACTGCTTCTTTATCATTTTTTTTCTCTGCTTGTTCATCTGATTTGTCTTTTCCATCTTTATTGTCTTTTTCGTCTTTTCCGTCTTTTCCGTCTTTATTGTCTTTTCCACCTTTTCCATCATCTTTTTTATGATCTTTACCATCTTGCTCATCTGTAAGATCTTTTAAGGTTGAAAATCCTAATCCTAGTCCTTTTAATTCACTAAATCCTTCTTCTTTTTTAATTTCTGCTATAGGTTTAGGTGGTCCTGGCTTTTTTCCTTTATCATCTGGCCTATCTGTTAATGATTTTAAAGTTTGAAAACCTGGTCCTAAATCTTTTAATTCTCCAAATCCACTAAAAGATTTGCCTTTTTTATCAATTAATTCCTTCAATGGAGCACCTACACCTTTTAGTGCTTCAAATCCAGTTGCTTTCTCTTTCATTTTGAACCTCCTTTTATTCACCCTTTGTAGTAATTATCATAGAACTATAATCTATCTTAAACTTCTTATCATTAATAGAAGAAAGCAATTAGACTTGATTCTATATAAACGCTACTACCATCCCTTAATCTTAGAGTTATTATAGATCCATCTCCACCAATTACTTCACCTGTAATCACTATTGGTAATCCTGTAAGAGCTATAGTTATATTTGTTCCTTGAAAATTATTTGTTATTAAATCATACATATTTTTTATCCTCCAATGATTCCTCTCCATACCAGCAACCTTTCTAGGTACGCCTTAATACGACAAATATATATTTTTTTCTTATAGTACATAGTATTAAAACATAATTATTTTTGTTCCTCATAATCCATTTAAAAAATAAAATATATTAACTTTTAAGTATTCACAAATGATTAATAATTATAAAAAAAGAAGTCGATACAAGTAATTTACATTACATATATCAACTTCTTTTTTAATACAACTTATACTATTTAATTAAGTTATATTACACAATACTAACTTCAGCACATATATTTAATATTCTCTGTATAAATTTCATCTTTACTATTTTAATATAAAGTATACTGCTGAATATGGTCTCATATCAATTGATAATAACCTTCTATTACTACTTGAAACTATTGAAGCAGAATCATTTTTATTACCATTTTCATAATACTTAATATACTCTTCAATTAATATTCTATAATCTGCTTTTCCATCTCCACCATATTCACTTATACTGCTATCCATAAGGATTTCTAATGTTTTATCTTCAATAGGAACTTCAAATCCTTTATGATAAGCATCTGAAAAATTAAATAAAGCTAATATCTTTTCATCTTTACATATTCTTTCAAAAACATATATACACTTCTCTTCTTCATGGCAATTTACCCAATTAAATCCTTCTATTTCATAATCATTTTCAAATAATGCTGGATGATTAATATAAACTAAACTTAAATCACGCATGAATCTATGAAACTTATTATGCATCGGATACTCTAGAAGATTCCAATCTTGCTCTTTCTTTTCATCCCATTCTCTAAATTGACCAATTTCATTTCCCATAAAATTCAGTTTTTTACCTGGATGAGCATACATATACATATATAATGCTCTAGCCTGCTTAAACTTATCATCATATTCTCCATGCATTTTTTGGATTATAGTAGCTTTCCCATGAACAACTTCATCATGAGATAAAGGCATTAGAAAATGTTCACTATAAAAATACATCATAGAAAAAGTTAGCTTATGATAAGCTCTTCTTCTGTCATAAGGATGTAATTTAAAATATTCTAATGTATCATTCATCCATCCCATATCCCATTTATAGTCAAATCCAAGTCCGCCTTCTTCTATTGGAGCTGTAACTTTTGGATATGCAGTTGAATCTTCTGCAGCTAAAATTATATTTGGATGCATATATTTTAACCCCTGATTCATACCTTTAATGAAATCTACTGCATCTTTATTTTCTCCTCTATTTGAATCCCCTTGCCAATAAATAATATTACTTAATGCATCAACTCTTAATCCATCAAAATGATATTCTTCAATCCAATAATTTGCTGCTGATTGTAAAAAGCTTCTTACTTCTCCTTTTGAATGCATAAAGTTCTTACTTCCCCATTGACTAATTGCAATATCATCATATGAATATTCATATAAAGGCTCTCCATCATAATTAGCCAATGCAAAACTATCTACTGCAAAATGTACTGGAACAAAATCCATTAATACACCAATATTATTCTTATGACACGCATTTATTAAGCTTTTTAAATCTGTTGCAGTTCCATACCTAGACGTCGGACTAAAAAATCCTGTATTTTGATATCCCCATGACTCATCACATGGATGTTCACTTAAGGGCATAATCTCAATATAGTTGTATCCATACTCTTTTACATACGGAATCAACTTGTCCTCTAATTCCCTATAATTATACCAGGTATTACCTTCTTTCTTTTTCCATGATCCTAAATGAACCTCATAAATATTTAATGGTTTATCTTTACAATCTGTTCTATTCTTAATCCATTCATCATCATCAAATTTATATTCATTTAAATCTCTAATTATTGAAGCTGTGTTTGGTCTTAATTCCATTCCAAATCCATATGGATCACAATGCTCAATACAATCTCCATTTTTACTGTAGATTCTATACTTATATAACATTCCTTCCTTTAAATTTGGGACTCTACATTCAAAGAATTTACCATCTTCTATTCTTTTCATCTCTGTCCCTTCCCAATTATTGAAATCCCCAACCAATTCTACCTTTAAAGCATTTGGTGCATAAGTTCTAAATACAACTCCATCTTCCTCGATATGTGCCCCCATATATTTATAGGCATCAAAAACTTTTCCTGTGTAAAATCCATACATGTCCATATTGCAATCTCCTTTTATTGTAATGTAGTGATTTTATCAATCACTTCTTATTTTACATTATTTGTAAAATAAAAACTATAATAAATTCTCACAAAAATAAAATTTATTATAGTTTTTAGTAGACATATAAAATAAAAGATATCTTCTCATAAAATATTAATATCAAAATATTATTTATTATAATAGAAGTAAAAAATAAATGGAGTACTTCTAGGAATTATAACAATTCCTAGAGGTACTCCATTTATCTATTCTTTATTAGTAGATTTCATTAAGTTTCAGAAAGCTAATATTTTTTTCTGTCATTTATATATATAAGTTAATTGTTGCTTAATATATAATTTATGTGCAAATGCCATAACTGCTGATTTTAATATTTCACTTTCCCTTGTATAATTACTTGATTTAGAAGTCTTTGAAAAATCTCTTGTGAAAAATACTGACTTAATTGCTTGCTCAGTTTCATCGCAAAAATAATCATAAGCAACTTCAATTGGACAACTTTCCATTTGAATATTTATTAAATCACATATCTCATGTAAACTAAATACCTGTTTTAATACACAAACAACTATTAAGTGTGCTAAATGTTCTTCATTATATTTTTTATCCTTAGGCGGCAAAATAACTTTTTGTTTAACATAATTATTCAACATAGTTGGTGTTAATAATTTTTCATCACTTTCAATATTTAACGTTTTTGCTAATTCCTCTAAATATGTAATTACTTGATCTTTATAAAGTGGAACCTTTGGTAATTCCTTAAATCTTGGTATAGAAAAATCAAAAGACTCCATGTTTCCTCCTCTCTACTTTAATGCATCATGCTTTTTAATGTATTGTACAGAAATACAGCTTGGACCTCCTTGAGTGGTAAATACTGGTCCTAACATTTTAATTTCTATATCTGCATTTTCTATATATTCTAGTATAATATTTTTTGTATCTTTTGCCAATTCTTCATTACATGCATGTGAAATATAAATTTTATAATTTGAATCTACATTATTATTAATCATTTCTTCACTTATTTTTTGTATTGCCTTTTTGAGTGTACGTTTTGTTGTAAATTTCACTAAAGATTTTTTATCTTCAGCAAGAGTCATAACAGGTACTAATTTAATTACACTTCCTATTTTCCCAACAATAGGAGATAATCTTCCCCCTCTTACTAAATAATCAAAATCATGTGGTATTAAAAATGATTTTGTTTCTTCCATTGCCTTTTTTATTTCACTAACTATTTCATTTTTAGTTTTTCCTAATTTAACAAGCTCCACTGCTAAATCAACTAAATAATTTTGCGGACCACATAAAGTTTCTGAATTAATTACTTCAATACGATCCGCGTTAGTCGCCATATCTTTTGCAACACATGCTGAATTATAAGTCCCAGACAATCCGTCTGCCATTGAAATATTAATTATCTCATCTTCTATATTTTCATCATAAATATTTAATACTTCTCCTATAGCAGGCTGTGATGAAACTGGAATATGTCCTTCATTAATTATATTAATAAATTCCTCAGTATTTATATCTTCATACTCTCTATAAGTTTTACCATTAATAGTTACTATCAATGGTGCAATCGTAACTCCCTTTGCTTGTCCATCTTTTTTTGAATATAATGCTGATGAATCAGATACTATTCTTATCATAAATCCTCTCTCCAATCATTTAATATATTATTCTAAACTATTTTGAGTTTCATTCTAAAAGACATAGTTTTGAAAACTATTTGTTTTAGATTATCACCCTAAATATATTTTGTCAATATTATTCACTCATTGTTCACATTCATCTCACATAAAAAAACATAAAAATAGAGCTGAATCTGCCTTTGATTCAGCTCTATTTTTACTATTTATTTGTTTTAGCTAAAAGCATTTCACAAATTGTTTCTTTGTCCTTTGCTGCTATAATTTCATCTTTGAATTCATCATCCATTAAACTTACAGCTAATACTTGAAGTATCTTTAAATGTTCATTTCCTTCGCCTTCTGGCACCGCTATTAAGAACACTAAATTAACTGGTTCATCATCTAGCGATTCCCAATCAATTCCTTTAGAACTTTTCCCAACTATTACGGTTGGAAATTTAACATAAGCTGATTTTGCATGTGGAATTGCTACTCCATCACCAATTCCTGTTGTTGACATCGCTTCTCTAGCTTTTACATCTTCAACATACTTATCAACATCTATTAATCTATCTTGTGCTAATTTTGCTAAATGTCTAATTGTTTCAAATTTTTCTTTTGTGTTTAAATCTAAATCTACATATTTTATATCAAATAATTTATTCATAATTATCACTCCTTAAACTTCTATTATCTATTATGCGGCTACTTTTTCATTTTCTTGTTCACTTTTTTTATATTTATTTGCCTTCAATACATTTACCATTACTGCAGTTATTGCTGATCCTGCAATAATTGCTACAAAGAACATTAAAATTCCTTCAATACCACCCATTAACGCTACAATCGGACCACCATGTGGTACTATATCTGTTACTTTTGCTAGTGCTGCAATGTTAGCTCCAACTATTGAACCTACCATTAATGATGGTATAACTCTTAATGGATCCATTGATGCAAATGGGATTGCCCCTTCTGTTATTCCACAAAGCCCCATTGCAAAAGCAGCCTTACCAGCATCTAATTCTTCTTTGCTATAATACTTCTTTCCTATGAATGTTGCGATTCCCATACCAATTGGTGGAATTGCTACTGCCGCTGCAATTGGTCCCATTACTTCTGGGTTACCTGCTGTAATCATTGATACACCAAATAAAAATGCTGTTTTATTAACTGGCCCACCCATATCAAACGCTATCATCGCACCTAAAATTGTTGCTAAAACTACTGAACTAGTACCTGATAAACATGCTAAGAAATTAGTTAAACTTTCAAATACAATTGTAATTGGTCCACCCAAAACGAATATAAATGCTAAACCTGTTACTAATGTTGATATGATTGGAATAATTATGATTGGCATAATTGGTTTAATCATATTTGGAACTTTTATTGACTTTAATCCCTTAACTATATAAGCTGCTAAGAAACCTGTTACAATACCACCTAAGAAACCTGCATTTGCTTCTGATCCATAGAAATAACCATTTGCTGCTATATATCCGCCAATTAATCCTGGTACTAAACCTGGTCTATCTGCAATTGAATATGCAATGAATCCTGATAAAATTGGTACCATGAATGTAAAGCCTGCAGCTCCAATTTGTTCAACACTCTTCCACAATGAATCATCTGGAACTACTAAGCCCGCTTCTGTAGGTTGTCCACCAAATGCTAATGCTAAAGCAATTAACAATCCTGCAACTACTACAACTGGAATCATGTAAGAAACTCCACCCATTAAATGCTTATAAAATGCTGGCTGTTTAGCTTTTATTGCTTTCTTTTCTTCTTCTACACTTTTTATTTTTTTTGCTGAATTTATATTTGATTTTTTCTTTTCAACTTTTCCATCTAAGAACATTTGAATTAAAACATCTGGCTCTTTTATTGCTCTAGCTATTGGACATTCTATCATTGCCATTCCTTCAAATCTTTCTAAACTAACAGCTTTGTCTGCTGCAATGATAATTCCATCTGCTTCTTTTATATCTTGCTCCGTAATAACATTTTCAGCTCCTGTTGAACCTTGAGTCTCGACTTTAATATCAACTCCCATTTTCTTTGCCATTTTATTCAACTTTTCTGCAGCTATGTAAGTATGAGCTATACCTACTGGGCATGAAGTTATTGCTAGTAATTTCATATATTAACGCCTCCATTTAATTATTTATTCGTCTTCTTGAGTTTCTTTCACTCACCTTATGACTTAATTATAGAGTTAATGTAAACATATTCATAGTTATACTTTTTCCTCTTAAAAAGGAAATAATATATCAGACATTCCATTTCCTTTTTAAGAGGAAATATATTACCTACATGCATTTAAAATTTTGATACTATCATCTTTAATTCTTCAAAGTTTTGGCACTTAATTATTTTTCTTATAATTTCACCATCTATTATATTTTTATAGATTTGCTCCAAGTAAGATTTCCACTCTTCCTTATCTACCATAGACATCCCAATAAAAAATACTACCTGCACCTTTTCTTTATCCCATGTAATAGCTTTATTAAACACAGATACTGAAATAAACGATTGCTTAATCTCTTCATTCATATCATGAGGTATTGCCACTAATTCCCCAATTTCTGTGCTAGCTAAATCTTCCCTTTTAAAAATATTTTCTTTAACGCATTGTGTTATATAGCCTTCATCAATTAATTTACTTGTTATGTTTTCTAATGCTTCATCCCTTGTATCTACATCTAAATGATTAAAAAATAAGGATTCTTTAAATTTACTAACTAAAACATTATTACCTAAAGAATTTCCATTAAATTTATCTTAAATAAATGCTATTTCTCCATTATCTAAGAGACTTTTAACATAAATAATTTTCTCTGAATCACCTTTTAGATTAATTGTTGAAATTATTAAATCATAAGAATTTAAAATCTCTTCATTAAATTCATATTTTGGAATAGTATCTATTATATTGATTCTATCTTTAAATTTAGCTTCTAACTTTACCTTTAATAATAAAGAGGTTCCAACACCATTTTCACAAACAATCATTACATTTTTCTTATTTTTATTTAAATTATCTTTAAGCCTTTCTATTGCAGCAGCAAAGTGTAATGCTATAAATCCAATATCGTCTTCCTTTAAATCACATCCAATAGCTTCTTTTATTATTTCATTTGAATAAACAGATAGTTCTAAAGCAAATGGATAATTATTTTTTATAGCACTTAATAATGAATTTTCAACAATAATTCCATATTGAGCTCTATAAATTGAAGCTTTTAAATGATGTACTAAAAAATCTATTAAAACATTGTCTTCTAATAAATTAATATTAAATTTATCCTTAATTTTTAAAAGTATTTTTCTAACTAGCTCGTATTCATTATTAAGCTTCATACCATCTTTTGTTTTAATTTTAATAGAACTGCTAGAAACCATATATTTTGTTAAATAAAGAATCTCTATTTCTTCTAAAACAATTCCAAATCGTTCAGAAATATCATCACAAATAACCTTTGCTACTCCATATCTCCATGCTTCACTTAATTTCTTCTTTGTTTCTTCACTATATTTAACATTATTATGATTATTATTTCTAACAATCATAATTAAAATCAATGAAATAATATCTCTTAATGCCTTATCTGATAATTTAAAATCAAATTTATCTATATTACTTTTTACAATAGTAGTTATTATCTCTTCATTATTATTTCCTAATATTAAATTTAAACTTTCTTGTATCCTTTCACTGAGCTCTGTATTACTCTTATTATATTTCTTTATACAACTTCTTATATCTTCCTCTTCTCCTATAATTCTTAGACCCTTATTACTTATTTTCTCAATATTTAGATGATACTTTTCTAAAATATCCTTTACTATTTTCATATCATTTTTTAATGAAGAAACACTTATGAATAATCTATCTGCCAATTCAATTTGTGTTATTCCTTCAATATTATCTAAGTTATTTATTAAAAATTGTGAAATTATACTCTCTGCTCTTCCTAATGCTGTACTGCTATCTTCACCTTTACTTTTGTTATTATTAATTAAGCTATTAAATAACACTTCATTTTTTATATTTAATTTATATCCTCTTGCTTTCTCAGAAACTATACTTGCACCATTTCTTTCCAGAATTTTATTTAATTCTTTTATATCACTTCTCACAGTTCTTGATGAAACCCCAAGGTTATTGCATAAAAACTCCCCCGTAATTATTTCAGTATTTTCAAATAATAATTCTAATATTTTTTGTAATCTTGGACTTTTTATCACTTAAATCACCCTAATCTTTTTATCCTAATTTTATATACAATTATTCATATCTCATATTACCGCTTATGAATATGTTTTCACAGGTATATTTTTTCCTTTATTAAAGGAAATCTTTAATCCTATATTCTTCTAAAAGTCTAACTATAGTATTGAAATTATTTTTTCACTATAATTAGCTTTTCAATAAAAGCATATTTGAACAGTGTTTACATACTTTTAATCTATTGAATAAATAAAAATGCAGCTTCTTATTTCTAAGAATTACTGCATTTTCTTTATATTAATATTTATAAATTTCTTTATACTTATCATCTAAATATTTTAGGAAATACTTAGCTTTAAGCTCTTCACCTGTAATTTTCTTTATTAAATCACTTGGATCATAAAGGTTTCCATATACATGTACATTTTTATTTAACCATTGATGTACTGAATTTAAATTCCCCTTTGAAATTTCATCATAAATATGTGGTTCATCCTTAAGCATTTTATTTAACATTTGTGCTCCATAAAGGTTTCCTAAAGCATAACTTGGAAAATATCCAAATGAACCATCTGACCAGTGAACATCTTGAAGAACCCCTTCCTTATCACTCTTTGGCTCTACTCCTAAATACTCCTTATACTTTTCATTCCACACTGTTGGAAGCTCACTAACCTTTATCTTGTCATTTATAAGAAGTTTTTCTATTTCATATCTTATTATTACATGAAGACTATATGTTAATTCATCTGCTTCAGTTCTTATTAATGAAGGCTCTACTTTATTGATAATTTTATAAAAATCCTCTTTTGTTACATGATTAAATTGATTATGAAATTCTTTTTTTGCTTCTTTATATAAATAGTTACAAAAAGCTTTACTTCTTCCTATTATATTTTCATAAAATCTTGATTGAGATTCGTGAATTGCCATAGATGCAGCTTTATTTATACCTGTTCCATCTAATGAATCTGGAATATCCTGCTCATATATAGCATGTCCACCTTCATGTATTGCTGAAAACATTGCTGATGTAAAATCATTTAAATAATAATGATTTGTGATCCTAACATCTTTATTTGTCATATCCATAGTGTAAGGATGCTCACTTTCATCCATTCTTCCTGATTTAAAATCAAATCCCATAGTATTTAACAATTCTATGCAAAATCTTTCTTGATTTTCTTTTGGAAATTCCTTGCCTTCAAATTTATTATTAATTTTTACTTTGCTATTTTTAATTTTATTTAAAATCTCGACTATTCCATCTCTTAATTCTGTAAATACTACATCTAATTTTTCAACTGTTAATCCAGCCTCATAATCGTCAAGTAATGTATTGTACTTATTACCTTTATATCCCCTATATTTTATTGACTGCTTAGTTAATTCCACTATTTTTTCTAAATCTGGCTTAAATATTTCAAAATTATCTTCACTTTTAGCCTTTTCCCAAGATAATTGTCCTTTAGCTGCAGCTAACGAAAATTCTTTTACAAACTCTTCAGGATATATCTTTTGCTTATCATATTCTTTTTTCATTTCTGTTAACATTCTTTTATGAATTAAATCTAAGTCATCTATATGTTCTTCAAAGAACTTTATAAATTCTTGCTTTTTTGCCCCAACTAGTAAATTATGTTGTTGTAAACTCATAAATGACATGGTTTCTGTTCTGCTTTCTGCCACATTTTCAGGCATACCTGTAGTCATATCCCAATACATAAGGCTTTCTGCTGTTCTATAATGCTCTATTTCCTTTAAATATTCTGCGTATTCTTTTAATTTACTTTCTAATTCTTTCATAATATACCCCCATATATATTAAAAACTCTTCGTTATTAAATATATTATTAAATAACTTACTTAGTCTTTTTTGTATATTAATTCACTTTTTATTAATTTATATATCAATAATTGTATCACAAATATTATTTAACTTTATATAAAAAAGTAGTCTTTTCAATGTTTTATGCTAAATTATAAATCTACAATTAGCATCTAACATTTTCTAGACTACTTTCTCTCAAGATTATAAATATAATTACTTACTTATTATATTTATAATCTCATCAATCTTTTTAGCACCAAAATAAATTTGTTCATCATTCACTATTATCGCTGGTACACTCATTACTTTAAATTTATCCTTTATATCTTTAAAATTAGATATATCAATCATTTCTGCTTCTACATTTTTATTTTCTATAGCAATTCTTTGAGATGAAACTACTACATCTGGGCATAAATGGCAAGCCAATGATACACACACCTTAATATTTATCCCTTTGTCTATTTTCTTAATATTATTTAATGTTTCTTCAGATATTTGTTGACCTTCACTTCCAAGATTATATATAGCTAATATAAATGAATTTAACTCATGTCCCCCAGGTACCCCATGGAATTTAACTCCACTATAACTTTTCTCTGAATTTAATAATGCAACTATAGGATATTTGTCTGCATTTATCTTATTTTCAACTTCTATATTTTCACCTTTAGTATAAATTTCAGCAGAAACTTTTTCACCCAACTCTGCAATATCTAATACTAAATCTCTTAACTCTATAGACTTACTATTACTTTCATCTACTACAGATACAAGTGTAACACTCTTATCTAATCTAGCTAATATCCCTTTTAATTGAGTTCTTAATCCATCATTTAAAAGATTACTTCTTTTTTGTATATCTCCTAAATCAGTATTAATTTCTTCCTTCTTCTCCACCTTTTTAGATTCATATTCATCTTTGATTCCAAGTCTTTCTTTTAATTCAATGACATATCTTTCTGCAGAAGTTGCTGCAATAGCACCATCAGATACAGCTGTTACTATTTGTCTTAAAGCTTTGGGTCTTAAATCACCAGCAACATATACACCTTCAACATTAGTTTCCATATTTTCATTACTCATTATATATCCAAACTTATCAAGTTCTAAAATACCTTTAAATAATTGGCTTTGTGGTGCATATCCGACAAATACAAATATACCAAATGAACCATCTTCCTTTTTAGCATGATATTCAAATGTTTCACCTGTTTTATTATTGATAAACTTAGCATAGTTTATCATTTCAGTTCCACTTGCTTCTAATATTTCAGTATTAAACTTAACTTCTACCTTTGGATGTTCTAAAACCTTATCTGCTATTGATTTTGCACAAGTAAACTCTGGCTCTCTAGCTATAACTGTAACTTTAGTTGCAAACTTAGTTAAGAACATTGCTTCTTCAGCTGCTGCAAATCCAGCTCCAATAACAAATACTTCTAACCCTTCGAAGAATTGACCATCACAAGTCGAACAATAAGCTACACCTCTACCTGTAAATTCTTCTTCGCCTTTAAAGCCTAACTTTCTTGGTGATGCTCCTGTGGCTATAACCACACTTCTTCCCTTTATTTCTCCTCTATCAGTTTTTAAGGTTTTCACATCGCCTTCTAGAGCAACTTCTAAAACTTCAGCCGACATGAAGTTTACCCCGAAGTCTTCAGCTTGTTTTCTCATTTCTTCCATAAGTTTTGGTCCATTACTATTTCTAGCTCCTGGATAATTTGATATATCGTAAGTTTTATTTACTTGACCACCAAATTCAGCCTTTTCTATAATTAAAGTATTTAATTTTGCCCTACCTGCATATATTCCTGTTGAAAGTCCTGCTGGACCTGCCCCAATTACTAGTAAATCATATATTTTTTCCATACTCATTTCCTCCTTCTTTATTTTTTAAAGCATTAATAAAGCTTTATCTTTATAAAAATTTATTAATACTTTAAATTTTTTTATAATGATAAGCAGTAAATAAACACGCATAAAATTTACTACTTATCATCATATAAATATTTAGTATCTATAAATATTAAAGGCTACATCTAAACCCAATTAGTTTAGATAAAGCCTTAATAGCAAATCTTATAGCTTACCAACTAAATCTAAGCTTGGTACTAAAGTTTCTTCACCTGGTTGCCATTTAGCTGGGCAAACTTGATCCCCATGTTCAGCAACAAATTGAGCTGCTTGAACTTTTCTTAATAATTCTTCTGCATTTCTTCCAATACCATTATCATGAACTTCATATGCTTTGATTTCACCTTCTGGATTGATTACAAATGATCCTCTTAATGCTAATCCTTCTTCTTCAATCATAACTTCAAAGTCTCTAGCTAACTTACCTGTTGGATCTGCTAACATTGGATATTGAATTTTTGCAATTGTTTCTGAAGCATCTGCCCATGCTTTGTGAACAAAATGAGTATCTGTAGATACTGAGTATACTTCACAAACAGCTTCTTTAAACTTAGCATAGTTATCTGCTAGTTCTCCTAATTCTGTTGGGCAAACAAATGTAAAATCTGCTGGATAGAATACAACTACTGACCAATGGCCCTTCATTGATTCTAATGTTACTTCCTTAAATTCTCCGTTATGATAAGCTTGAACTGTAAAATCTGAAACCTTTTTATTTATTAATGACATATTCTTTCTCCTCCTGAAATTTAATTTCAATTGATATTTTTTATCAATTACTTCTTGTAATTAATAATAATTATTACCTAATAATTTATCAACACTTATTTTAAAAAAATTTATCTTTTATTTTTTTATTCTTAAATAGAAAATAGCCTTAACCTATGTAAATTAAAGGTTAAGACTACTTCATTAATAAAAATCTATTTAATTTTTATTTCTAGTTGAATTATTGATTTTTCTGCCTCATTAGTATTTATCCTTGATAATATTGAAAATTCATTAAAATCCCCGACTATTTCTATATTATTTTTTTCAATATAATTCAGCATTTTTTTATAATACTTTAAGTTATTTCTATATCCATCATCATAATACATTGTTAAATATTTACCTTTTGGTAGTATGATCTTTTCATAATTTCCACTTAAATTTCCATGCTTATATAACATTATTGCAGTATAAACTACTTTATCTTCAGTTTTCAATTTCTCTAAAGAAGCTTCGAATGCTAACTCAGAATTCAACATACAATCATCTTTTTCTGCCTCAAGTAAAACTTTTCTCAAATTAAGCTCAATTTCTTTTACATTCTCCATTCTACAATTATATCTCTCAACTACTCTTTCATCATTTTCTTTAATGAAGATTTCTGCTTTCTCTACTTTCTTACTTTCTTTTATTCTAAAATCTAAAAAGTCAATATATGATTTAACAGCTTCAAGTTCCTTTATCTTTTTATCTAAGACCACTCTTTGCTGTTCAAGTATTTTTATCATAGAATCTGCAGTTATTTCATCTTTTAATAAATCTTCTATTTCCTTTAATGATAGTCCCATAAGCTTACATTGCTTTAATAAATCAATCTTTATAAATTGATTTATTGAATAATACCTATAATTATTTTGCTTATTTATATAAGCTGGTTTAAGTAGTCCCATTTTATCATAATACCTTAATGTTTGAATTGGAACATTAGTTAATTTAGATAGTTCTCCAACTGAAAAATAAGTTTCCATATAAAAAATCTCCTATGTTAACTAGCCTTAGCAATAGACTTTGTAGTATACGTCTTAATATTAATAGAATAACTTAATATTATAAATGTTATCAACTCTGATATAGATAAACTAATCCATATACCATTGATTCCAAACAATTTAGATAAAATAAATAATGATATAGGAAGTAATATTATACTTCTGCAAATGCAAAAAATATTAGAAATTTCAGGCATATTTATTGCTTGATAATAAACTGTACTTGTTAAATTAAACCCAACCATAATAAATGCAATATTTATTAAATTTAAACCTATATATGCTGAATTAGCTATTGTAATATCTGAAGTAAATATAGCTATCATATTTTTTCCAAATACAAAGCATACAGTCATAAATACTATATTTATTATAAATGCTGATTTCATTGTTATAGAATAAAATTTTAACATTTTTTTTGAATTTTTTGCACCATAATTATAACTTAATAATGGCTGTACTCCTATTGATAGACCTAGTAATACCATATAAATATTTGTTGTTATATAATTAATTATTGCAAAAGATGATAAAGCTATTTCTCCACCAGTTTTAACCAATGCTAAATTCATAAAGAATATTATTATGGAAAAACTTACTTCCGCAAAGAAAGATGGAAATCCTATAATAATAAATTCCTTTATTATTTTACTTTCTAATTTTATATTTCCAAAAGTTAATATACCTCTCTTCATTATAAAATGAGGTAATAATATCGCTATAGTAACTATTTGACCAAGACCAGTAGCTATTGCAGCACCTTTTATTCCAAACCCTAATGGGAATATAAATGTATAATCTAAAATTATATTAGTTACCGCCCCTAATAATGTTGATATCATGGCAAGCTTTGGTCTTCCATCATTTCTAACAAAGCTATTTAATGCAATACCAACTAAATTTGGAATACAAAATAAACTATAATACCTTAAATAAGTTGATGCTAAAGGCACCAATGTATCTGTAGCTCCTAATATTCTTACTATATATTTTGAAAATACAACTGCAACTAGACTTATAACTATACTTATAATTAACAAAAACTTAAATACTTGCCTAAATATTTTTACAGCCTTTTCCTTATTATTAGCACCTATATTTTTAGATACTAGATCTCCACCACCTACCGCGAACATAGTTGCTATTCCAAATAGCATTATAGTAAATGGCATAACTATATTAACTGCTGCCAATGCAGAGTCTCCAACACCTTGTCCAACAAAAATTCCATCAATTATTGTATATAGAGATGAAACAAACATGGCTAAAGCTGAAGGAACTGCATATTTTAAAAATTCTTTTATCATGATTTTACCTCCATTTTTGTTTCTCTAACCATAATAAAGTCTATAGTAACTATAGGGTCAATAGTTATTTATAATATGAGTTTATAATGTATGCATCATTAAATAAATCATAACCAAATCTATAATTTAATTATAAAAAACACATACTAAAAATGTATGTGTTTATATATACTAGTGTAGTTATATCACCTATTTAGATATATTCAAAGTTTTCTTTTCCAGCGCCTACTTCAAAGTGATATTTAACTATTCCTAAATCTAACTTACTATAAAATGCAGTTAACGCCTTAGCATTTACTTTATTTCCATCTAAACTAATAAGAAACTTTTGTTGATTCATAGCCGTAGGGGCTAGAACTACCGCTTCCATTCCTCTTTTAAACCAATCTGGCATATCTCCCTTTACCCTGCAAAGTTGTTCTATAGGTTTACTTTTATGCGCAACACCTTGAGTTTCCCCGTATCCTAAAGCTATTACACAGCATAACTTTTCCCCATCTTCAATCCTACACATTGCATTACCCTTACTGAACGTAAGCGCCACCCAGCAAGTATTTAAACCTAATTGAGTTGCCTTAATAACTACCTTTTCACCATAATATCCACACTTTTCATAAAAATCATTGCCTTTCTTTCCAACTATAGCAATGTAATTTCTAACATTGCAAAACTTGCCGTAATGAGCCATAAAACTATCAAAGGCTTTAGGTTCTTCTATACATAACTGAATATTTAAATTTCCTTCCCTATTGCATTCATCAATAGTTTCCAATAACTCACTTTTAATATTTTCATCAATCTTCTTATCAGTATATCTACGAACTGAATGACGATTATTAATTGCCTCAATAATATTCTTAATTAACCTCCCCATTTATATATATTCTTATATAAAATCCTTATTGGATTCTATTTCTATTTGGCTTTTTGAACATTCCTTTTCTGATATCTCATCAACTATTTCATTTATTCTAGAAAACAAATTTCCAAGCTGCTTCCATATAGTTTCTTCTGCACTTACATAATAATAATTTCTAGTACCTTCTCTATACATACTTACTATTCCAGCCTCTTTTAATATTCGTAAATGATGTGATACTGCTGGTCTTGAAAGATGGGTTTTATCTGTTATTTCTCCTACTCTTATTCCATGAACTTCACTTTCAAGCAATGTTATTATAATTTGCTGTCTAGTTTCATCCCCTAAAGCTATAAAAGCCTTTTGACATGATTTTAACTCTTCTGCAAGCTTCAATCTTCTTTCATGGCATTTTTTCATGTGTTTACCTCTACCTTTCTTGATATTTTCTATAAAACTATTATTCCTTCTTTAACCTTTAAATCATGTGTTGCAAATACCCCCATACACTCTTTTTTATTAGCCATATTCCTAATCCATTTTAAAGATGTTATCATATCCTCTTTATTAACTAATGGCCCTGGTATACGTAGATTCTCCCATGAATCCTTGGCATACCCACAATCACCTGTAATTAATATAAATTTATTATTATTTTTCACCATAACTACAACATTACCTTCAGTATGACCTTTTGTATCTATTAATACTACAGTTCCATCGCCAAAAACATCGTACCCTCTATTAAATGGTCCATACTCTGAGTATTCCATTGTAAAACCTTCTATATTTATTCCACTCCAAAACCTTTTAGAATATCTAACATTTCCTTTTATTATTGCCTCTAACTCTTCTTTTGATATCATAATTCTTTTAGCATCTTTAACTAACTCTAATCCACTTGCATGGTCACAATCCATATGAGTAAGAAATACATAGTCTAAGTCTTTAGTTTGTATATTTAATTTTTCAAGCTGCTCATTTACAGCTTTTCCGTTAGGCAATTTAGGTTTACTTGCTATATATAATAATGGTGACAAATGTTTTATAGGTTTACTTCTAACATCTGTATGCCATCCAGTATCTATTAATATATTTCCTTTTGGATGCTCTATTAAATAAGAAGTAACTGGCAACCATACTCGCAACTTTTTACTCCTGCCAATTCCTGTATATGCTATGGGATTTTTAGATACATCTCTAAAAGGCACTGCAAGATCAACTCCAACCTCACCACAATTTAGTATATTAATTTTTATTTTCTCTTTCATACCTATACTCCCTCATAACATCTTTTTTTTATTTACTCACTTATTTATATTTTCTATGGTTCAATTGTTTATATTTTTAAACAATTATATCACTAATATTCTTTTATTGTTTAATGGTAAAGAAAATCGATACCATTATATTGTATTAAATACACAATATTAAACATCATAATAAACTTTTTAAAATCACCTAAATTAAAAAATGGTAAGGTACTTATTACTGTAAATACCTTACCATTCTTTGCATATTAAATATTATTTCTTAGCTAACCAATAAATAGCATTAATATATCTCTGCTCCATATATTGATGATGTCCACCATCATCGCTGGATACATCTATATCTTCTATATATCCTAGCTCATCTTTAAAAATTTCAATTATACTTTCAGTACAAATAACAGCATTTTGTTGAAGTGTCTTTTTATCTTGTCCTTCTTTTCTGCCATAATGAATATATAATTGAAAATCTTCATTCAACATATTATTCTCTGTAATCCAGTTAACCATACCCTTATACCAAAAAGATCCACAAACACTAGCTATTTTACCAAATACATTAGTTACATATAATGAATATACAGAAATTAATCCTCCTAATGAATATCCCATAATCCAAGTATTTTTTTTATCATATTTAGTGTTATAATTCTTATCAATATATAGCTTTATTCCATTTACAACAAACTCTATATACTCTCTTCCTTGTCCACCAAAATCATCAAATTTAGGTGCTAGTGATGGTGCTGGCCACGGTGTATATTCATGAATTCTCTTTTCAGAATAAATTCCTATCCAAATAAATTCATTTAACTTTCCTTCTTTAAATCCTTTTTCAAAACTCTCAATTAGTCTATCTGAATACCTATAAAGTTCTGCCCCATCATTACCATATAATACAGGAAATCTTTTGTTATTATTTTTATAAGATGGAGGAAGATATATAAATATCTCTCTGCCTAATATATGTTCATGCTTAATACTTCCTAACATCAATATAAATCTCCTATTTTATATTTACTTAAATAACTCTGGATACATTTCCTTTGCAAGATTTTCTATACATTCAATTGTTCTATATCCATAGCCCATGAACTCAGTATAAGAAACTTCAAAAACCTTTTTATTTTCAATTGCTGGTACAGATTGTATTAAACTATTATTATATAATGATTCTACTGCTACTGAATCAGTTTCTAAATTCTTATTATTATAAACATATAATATAACATCAGGATTAAGACTCATTAAATTTTCTAATGATTGAGCCCCACCTTTTTCATTTACATTAGTTCCACCTAGAACTTCTAAAATTTCATTTTGCAACGTAGAGTTTGCTCCAAATACATTATACGAACCATCATTATAAGCTGTCATAACTAAAACTTTTAAAGGCTCTCCTTCTAATGTTGAAACTTTATCTTCTACTGACTTTAAGCTTTCTGATAATTCTGTTGCTAAAGTATTAGCTTTATCTTCTACATTAAATATTTTTCCTACATTTTTTATATCTTCAAAAATATTATCTAATGATTGTTCTCCGTTCATTAAACTAGCTAATTGTGTATAAACATTTATGTTCATACTATTTAAGCTTTCGATTGTCCCATATCTATCATCTATAAATGTAGCAGCTCTACCAATAACTAAATCTGGACTCATACCTACAATTACTTCTTTAGCCGGTTCAGTTTTACTTTCAGTTATTATATTAATATTTGAAAACTCCTCTTCTAGTTCTTCTGGAATTTCATTATCTAATGCTATAGTTCCTATAATACTATCTTGTAATCCTAACTTTAATAATAATTCTAATGATGATTGATTATTTGTTATTACATGCGATGGTGCTTCATTAAAAGTTTCTGTATATTTATTCCCTTCATTATCATATACCTCTAATGATAATGGATAATTTATTGTTTGCTCATTAGCAGTCGTTGATGACTCTGATTCTTCTATTTTATTTGTTGTTTTAGCGCATCCTGCTAAAGCTAATGCTAGTGTTGTTGCCACTATTAGTGGAAGTATAATCTTTCTTTTCACTGTTAAATCTCCTAACTATATTTTTTTATTTATATTCCAAAGGATAATAGCTAATCATTATAGTGCTTGTCCTCTCGTTATATACAATATCACAATCTATTTCATATATTTCTTTTACCATCTCTGTAGTAATTATATCTTTTGGTTTTCCACAAGCCCTTAATTCTCCATTTTTAATTAGATATATTTCATTACAGAACTGTGCTGCTAATGCTAAATCATGTAATGCTGCAACTACACATATATCTAAACTTTTCACTAGTGATAAAATTTCAATTTGATATTTAATATCTAAATGGTTTGTAGGTTCATCTAAAATAAGTATTTGTGGTTCTTGAGTTAATGCCCTTGCTAAAATTACTCTTTGTTTTTCTCCACCAGATAATGTTGAAAAACTTCTATTAATGGATTTCTCCATTCCAACTTTTCTTATTGCATCTAATGCAATTTTATAGTCTTCTTCCTTTTCTCTTTCCCAACCTCCTAAATGAGGACTTCTTCCCATTAATACAATTTCTAATACACTAAGTTCAAAATTAATCGTATTAAATTGTCCCACTACAGCCATTTCCTTTGCTATCTCTGATAAGCTAATAGTTTTTATATCTTTATCATCAAATTTAATAGAACCTTTATCATACTTTAAAACCCCATATATTGATTTCAGTAAAGTAGATTTACCACTTCCATTTGGTCCTATTAATCCTATAAAATCACCCTTTTTAGCATGTAATGATAATGACTTTACTATTTCTACTTTATCAATTTTTACTGTTACATTTTCAATAGATAAATTCATAATTTCAACCTCTATTTGTTATTTAAAACTGTTACTTTTTTTAATTAATATATAAGCAAAAAATGGTGCACCAACTAATGATGTTATTATTCCAATAGACATTTCCGAATTTGGTATAATGATTCTTGCTACAGTATCAGCTATCACTAAAAATATACTTCCTGATAAAATACAAATTGGCAATAACTTTTTATGATCTGCTCCTACTAATGAACGTACAATATGAGGAATAACTAATCCTACAAATCCAATAACACCACAAGCTGAAACCAATACTCCTGTAAGTATAGAAATTAAAACCATGTATATCTTTCTTTTTTTATTTAAATTCATTCCTAAAGTAATAGCTGCATCATCACCAACTAGCATAGTATTTAATAATCTTGTCTGAGTTAAAAAATATGCACAGCAAATGATAGTTATTATCAACGGAGTTGTTATAGACTCCCATTTAGCCGATGCTAAAGATCCCATAGTCCAAAATTTTACACTTTGCATTCCTTCAGCATCACTTGCAATAGATATTATAAAGTTTGAAAAAGCTGTACAAAGGGCATTTATTACTGTACCTGCCAAAATTAGCTTAGTTGAAGATGTTTTTTTATTAATTGATGCTAATCTTAACACCATAAATGATGCTACCATAGCTCCTAAAAAGGACCAAAATGCCACACCAGATACATTAAATAAAGAAAAAGCCCTAACCCCCAGCATAATTGAAAAAGTGGCACCTAATGATGCTCCAGATGATATACCTAATATATATGGTTCTGCTAACGGATTTTGAACACAAGCTTGCATAATACATCCACATAGTGCTAAACCTGCTCCTACTACTGCCCCTAAAATTACTCTTGGAAAACGTATAGACCAAATTACATTGTATGCAGAACCTTTAGTTAATATTTCAGCATTTTCTGCCCCAATACCCAAAATTTTATAACATAAAATTTCATATGCTGTTTTTATATCTACCTTAAATGCTCCTATTGAAACAGCAAATACTACAGATACAACTAAGGCAATAATAAGCATGATTAATATGAAATAATATCTTCTTTTATTACCTTTCAAGTCTTTTAAACTATTTTCATATAAATAATCTATAATCATAACCTCCAATTCAAAACATATTTTCTTAAGTTAGCAATCGCTAACCTTAAATTAGTATATATCTACCCTTTTAAAAAAAGAATACATAATTCTATAATATAATGGACAATTATTAAATTTATTGACAAAAATTTTTACATTATCTATAATTCTAATATAGTTAGCATATGCTAACTATATAGAGAAAGGGGAACTTAAGATGGTTAATGATAAGCATTTATTAGCAAAAGAATTTTTATTTTTATCCTCTGATGATATTAATATAAGTAAATTTATCAAGTTACCTAATGATACCATGACTTATGAAACTACGCGTTCTGCTTTTATAATTCCCATTAGTGGAAAATCTGAAATTTGCTTTTCTAACCAAAAATTTATAGCAGAGCCTGGTAAAATTATACATGGATGTCCACATAAAAAGGTATCCTTTAATGTTATTGGAGATGATCCTTTTCATCATATAAATATTTATTATTCTAACTACTCTGAAAAAGGTAATTATTCTAATTCTACATTTGAATTTTTTATTGATAACTTTATTCAACTCACTTCATTGCTAGAAGAATTTTACCTAATTTGCAGTAGTTCTAATTTAAAGAAACAATTAAAAAAAGAAGTAGTTTTTCAATCATTAATTTCTACTATGTTTTCTACTCCCAATTCTATTAATTCACAAAAAGAGATGATTGAAAACTCTGTTCAATATATTAAAGAAAACTACTGTTACCATATTACATTACAAAGTCTAGCAGATAGATATAATAAAAGTCCTGAACAATTCTCTTATCTCTTTTATAAGTATATGAGAATTAGGCCTATTGACTATATTATCCAATGTCGCCTAAAAAAATCTTTTGAGATGCTAAAAGGTGGCTATAAGGTTCATGAAGTTGCTTCATATATTGGCTACGACGATCCATATTATTTTAGTAGATTATTTAAAAAACATTTTGGTTTATCACCAAGCCAGATCATCAAATCAAAAACTTATTAGTGAAAAGAGAGATTTAATATGCATGAATCAAGAGAAAATTATCTAGAAACAATTTTTATATTAAATAAACGAAATGGAAAAGTAAGATCTATAGATATTGCTAAAGAACTTGGTTTTAGTAAACCTAGTGTTAGTAGAGCCGTAGGCCTATTAAAATCTAGTGGTTACCTCGATGTTCTAGACGATGGCTCTATTATATTAAATGAAGTTGGTCTTAAAAAAGCTCAAAGTATATATGAGAGACATGAAGTCCTTACTCTTTTTTGTGTAAAAATTTTAGGACTTCCTCATGACATTGCTGAAAAAGATGCATGTAAAATGGAACATATAATTAGTGATGAATTATTTAATGCTATAAAGAAATTTATAAACTTATAAATTTCTTTATATATTCTTGAATAACCGCTAATTTATTACATTCTTTATAACTAGTAATTAAATTAATATTCTTACCCATAATCGAATAAAAAAATCAAAAGATAATAAGTAAATGTTATAAACACATCTTATTATCTTCTTCCTTTATATATAATATTTAATTATTTGAAATAACTTTATCATATCTTATTTTTGTAAAAATAGCACAAAATATTCCAACTGCAAATATGATCATAAGAAAATAAAATACATGTAAGATATCATAATATTTTAGAATTATTCCTGTTAATGCTGGAATAACTGCTGATGCTATTCCTCCAGCTGTAGAAACCATCCCTATTGTTGCACCCTTATTTTCCAAAAAAAATTCACCCATTGTAGTTTGAGCCATTTGTAACACTCCGGCTGACGATAATCCAATTAAAGTAAAACCTATTTTTGTAACTATTTCTATTCTTATTAATAATACCAACACAAGTGAAATTATTCCTATTATTGGATATATAACCAGTACTAATACCGGCTTTATTGTCTTTTGTAAAAGTTTTGCTAATATAAAAACTGAGATAAGAGATCCTATACTATAATATGTTATTAATTTTAAAGAATTTATTTGACTCATCCCTAAAATATTTTGACCATAAGTAGGCATCCATATTTGAAATGCTGTATATATAGCATTAGATGTAAATCCTATTATTATAATAGTTATTCCCTCTTTTTTTAACACTGGTTCTGAAATAAAATTCTTTTTATTTAATATTTTTCCATCTTCAGATACTTCTGTTTGATTTGCCTTAGGAAATTTTCTAGTAAACAAAAATAAACCATTTATAAGATACATTATCCCAATTAAGAAAAATGTATTTCCATAAAACATATTTCTATTGACAAAAAATGCTATTATTATTGGTAACATTATACCACCAATTGCTATGAAGGCCTTTACTACAACAGTTGCTGTTCCTGGAGTTTTTGGAAAACATTCCATTAAGGAAGGATAACTTGAAGAATCTACAAAAGCATGTGATAGTCCTGCAAATACTGATAGTACTAAAGCCATTCTATAGTCATGTACAAAAGGTATACCAAATAAAAAAATTATTTCAAATATTGGAGATAAGCACAAAATACGCTTTCTCCCAAATTTATCTGATAATCTTCCACTAATATATACTGTTGCTGAACGTACTAACCCTTCTATTGAAATTAAAAAAGTAATCCCTGCTACATCTGTATTTAATTGATTTATTACAAATTCCATATTTGATGAAAGTAAAATAAGAGCCATACCTAGCATAAAATAACTCATGTATATTCCTAGCCCAGTTGTAAAATATTTACTTCTAAACATAATCATACTCCTCTTATCTCAAAATTATCCATAAAATTGTATATACTAATTTAATTTACAACCTCAGAATTATTTTAATCAAACTTTGTTTATTTTTTAACATTGTTATGTATAAGATTATATCAAAATTTATAGCATTCAACTAATATAAATATAGTATTTAATTCATAAATTTTATCTATATTTCTTAAATATTCCTATAATATTATATTTACTAATAATAGACTCTTCAATGCCGGACTTTATACACTTATTACTGACTTGACATTAATAGTACACTGTCGTGTTAATATAAATCATAAGTATAGTAAATCTGAAAACAAATAATAAATTATCTAAAAATGCCCTATAAGAAATCCACACAAGCGTATAACAAAGTATCATATGTATGTTTACACTATAAGATAATAATATTATTCTTTTAAAAATAGAGGTTTTCGCATTAGTAGATAAAAAATATACTTGCGATAACCTCTTACTTTTCTTTTATATACTAAATATTATCTATTAGCCAATCAATGGATTGTATTAGTACCTATATATTAATTATTTTAAGTAATTAATCTTCCATAAATCAATATCTACATTTGCTTGTCCATCAGCAAATACAGCAACCCCATTACTTGCATCCTTTGTAAATATTCTTGAAGTAAATACTTCTTCTCCATCATTAACAAAAATCTCAACTGAAGAAACATCTACAAATATTCGCACTTTTAAACTCTTTTCATTATATTCGCATCTTCTTTCTGTACCATATTCCGTTGCAAATACTTCTCCTGATTTACTTCTATCTAATACTAACTTTTTATTTTCTATATCGTAATAAAATACAGTTTCACTATCAATTCCTTTTCTTAATTTTATTCCCACATATCTACCAGTAATATTATTAAAGTTACAAATTAATTCATATGTTTTTTCATTGAATCCAACTATATCTTTTTCCTCATTACTCAATTTATATGAGCACTCAATCTTTTCTCCTCTAAGAAGCTCTAATTCTTTTACTGGTTTTTGAATTAACTTATCACCTTTTAATTCTAACTCTCTAGGTATAGTCAAGCAATGAGCCCATCCATTTTTATCAGTAGGGTAATCTATTTCTGGTAATCCCATCCATCCTATTAATATTTTTCTTCCTTCTTCATCTTCAGTAGTTTGAGGTGCATAAAAATCAAATCCTCTATCTAACTCATTAAACTCCCCATGCTTAAATTCACCATTAGAAAAATCAATTTTATCACCTATTAAATAACCAGCTTGGAATATATTTTGATATTTATCTCCATCTGCCTCTAAGCCTTGTGGAGAAAATATAAGTACTCCTTTATTATCAAAGCGTAAATAATCTGGGCACTCCCACATAAATCCATTACCGAAGAAATCTGTTTTTATTTCTCCTTTAAGATTCCAATCTAATAAATTATTTGATTCATAATATACTATAGTTCCTAAATTATCTTTTCTTTCAGCTCCAATTAAGCAATAATATCTATCATTATCTTTAAATACTTTAGGATCTCTAAAATTATCAGTATATCCATTTGGTAAATCCTTTATAACAGCTTCACTATTCTTTGTTATTTCTCCATTACTATCCATTATAGCTAAACATTGATATGGATGTCTTATCCATTCTTCATTTCTTGTATTTCCTGTATAAAATAAATGAAGTTTATTATTTTTAACTATACCACTTCCTGAAAATGCTCCATGACTTTCAAAATGTTCAGTAGGAATTATTCCAACTCCACAATCTTTCCAATTAACTAAATCTCTTGAAGAAACATGGTACCAATGTTTTATTCCATGAACAGGTCCTAATGGAAACCACTGATAAAATAAATGATATTCTCCATTATAATAAGAAAATCCATTAGGATCATTTAACAACCCTGTACTAGGTTGAATATGAAACTTTTGTCTATATGGACAACTCTCTACTACCTTTTTTAACTCTATTACTTCTTCATTTGATACATCTAAAATTGTTCTATATCTCTCTTCTCTTGTCCACTCTTTCATATTACTTCTCCTCGTCTAATATCTTATAATTATTTATTAATTACAAAATAGAAGGCATTAGTATAGTACTAATTCCTCCTATTTTTTAAAACACTTCTATGCAGCTACTTGCTCATCATTTGTCACTTGTTTTTTATTCATAAACTTTGCTATAACAATTGTTGATACAACAGCTACAACCATTGAAAGTATCATTGCAATTATATAGTTTACTATAGATGTAGGTCTAATTGATATAATTCCTGGTAATCCAGCTGCCCCTGGAGATATTGCAAGAACTTTTGTAAGCATTACATAGGCTGATCCAACTGCTGATCCTATCATTGCTCCAAAGAATGGATAACGTAACTTTAAGTTAACACCAAATATTGCTGGTTCAGTTATTCCAAGTAAAGCAGATATACCTGATGCTGATGCTATTCCTTTCATCTTGTTATCTTTTCTTAAAATAAGAAGTACTGATAATGCTGCTGCACCTTGAGCTACATTTGACATTGCAGCAACTGGGAATATAAATGAGCCACCTGTAGTTGCTATATCTGCTAATAATTGAGTTTCTATAGCTACAAAGCTGTGATGCATACCTGTAATAACTATTGGTGCATATAAGAATCCAAATATTGCTCCCCCTATTGGTCCTAGTGTATTTATTAACCATAGTAATCCTGATGTTATTCCATCACCTAATCCTCTCATTACAGGTCCTATAACAACAAATGTTAATATTCCAGTAATAAACACTGTAAATAAAGGTGTTAATAAATTATTTAGTACTGAAGGTATAATCTTATGCAATGTCTTTTCAACCTTAGCTAAAACGAAAGCTGCTGCTAAAACTGGAAGTACAGTTCCTTGGTATCCAACCTTAGCTATAGTTAATCCAAATATATTCCATACTGGTACAGTTCCTTCTACAACGGCTGCACCATAACTATAACCATTTAATAAATCTGAATGTATCATAAGTGCACCAATACAAGCACCTAAATACGGATTTCCTCCAAAAGCTTTTGCTGCTGAGAATCCTAAGAATATTGGTAAAAATGCAAATCCTGTATTAGCAAATGTATTTATTAATTCTGCTAAATCCTTAAATTGTGGATATGCTTCTACTATAGATTGTCCCTCAATAAATAATCCTTGAGATGTTAATATATTATTTATTCCCATTAATAATCCTGCTGCAACTAATATTGGTAGTATAGGAACAAAAACGTCAGCTAAAGATTTTAATAATCTTTGTAATGGATTTAGTTTTTTATCTGCTTCTTTCTTTAGTTCATCCTTACTTCCTTCTTTAATATTAGCTAAGTTTATAAACTCTTTATAAACTTCATCAACAACACCTGAACCTAAAATTACTTGAAATTGACCTGATGTATTAAAGCTTCCCTTAACCGCTGGCATTTCTTCGATTTCTTTAACATTTATCTTCTCATCATCTTTAAGTACTAATCTTAAACGTGTTGCACAGTGTGCTGCACTAACAACATTTTCTTTTCCACCTATATTGTGTAAAATGTTTTCACTAATTTGTTTATAATTCTTACTCATTTTAGTCCAACCCCCCGGTTTTTATATTTTTACACTTTTGAAACGTTTCATTTTCTATGTTTATTATACTAATACGTTTTCATGTATTCGTCAATATATTTTTATAAAAAAAATTAGGATTTTACTTTTGTGAACTTTAGAACACTTTTGATAAACTATTTAACCCCTAAATTTCATTTATGCAAAACCCTAAAATTTTACTTTATAAATACTATTTATCTCTTTGTTGTATATCCATTTATAAAACTAATCGGCAAAATTATTTCTTTTTCAACTTTATTATTTTCTATAATATTTATCAATGACTTAACAGCTTCTTTTGCTATAAGTTCCACTGGTTGCCTTATTGTTGATATTTTTATGATGTCATTAACCGATGACTTACTTCCATCAAATCCAATTACCTGAACATCCTTCGGAACATCTATATTACATTCTTCTAACTTATGTATAAAATCCAATGCTTGCTCATCAGTTACAACAAAAACTCCTTGTATTTTTATATCTTCTTTAAAATTGTTAGCTATAAATTCATTTAATAACTTATCAAATTCCTTAGATGAACCTAAAATTTCACATATTTCATAATCTATATTATGCTCTTTACAGTAGCTTATAAATCCATCTTTTCTTTTTCTTGTTGCATTATTTATCTTTGAACCTCTACCTATATATGCAATTTTTTCACATCCAAATTCAACTAATTTTTCTGCAGCAAGCCTTCCTCCTTCAAAGTTATCACTTGATATATATGTTATATCCTTTGAAAAATATCTATCAATACTTACAAATGGAATTTTTTCAGAAACATATTCATCTATATCACTATATGTTATAGCTATAACTCCATCCATTTTGTTTTGCTTTGCCATAGATATATATTCTATTTCAGCCTTATCCTCTTTATTAGAATTGCAAAGTATCATCTTCATTCCGGCTTTTCTAAGATTCTTCTCAATATTATATGCTAATTCACTAAAGAAAGGATTCCATATAGTAGGTAAAATAAGTGCAACAGTATTAGTTCTATTAATCTTAAAACCTCTTGCATATATATTAGGCTCATAATTTAATTTCTTAATAGCTTCCTCTACTTTTTCTTTTGTACTTGGTTTAACTTGTACATTATTTATTACATTTGAAACTGTTCCTACGGATACACCAGCTTCTTTTGCAACATCCTTAATTGTTACCATATACTTTTCTCCTTAGCTATTTATTAATCATAAACTTCTCTTTTTAAATTTTGTTTAAATCCTTGGTTTTATTATATACAATTATAATAATTTCCTCAATCGTAATACATACTTAAAATATACTTTTATTTTGACTCTTCTCTATATATTAACAAAGCCTAGGCTATAAAAACCTAGGCTAAAATAATTCATAATAAACTTTTTTTCATATTTTTATCTTATAAATAATATATTCCCTCTTCTTATTTCTAATAAACTATATTAGTCTATAAATGCATCTAATGCCTTTGAAGGCTTTCCATCATTTCCCCATGCACTTAATTTATATTTACTCCAACTAAATGCACCTTCTGGTTCCCAATAAAAAACTCCCAATCCTTTTCCTTGTGGAATTTCCCTTACTCTTTCTATTACTTCTTTTAACATATTGTAAGTGTCTTCTACCTCTGTATCTTCTCCACCTATTTCACAAACCATAACTTCTTTTTCATATCTATCTATATATTCATTTAAATTATTCATAAGATTATCTATTGTCTCTTTGTAGTTTTTATTGACCCAATATGGATAATAAGATACTCCAATTACATCATATTTGCCACCATTAGCTGTATGATTATCAAAAAATTCTATAAATCTTTTTCTATCATCACCTTGGTCTAAATGTATTATTACCTTTGAACTTGGTAATACATCTTTAACAGCATCATATCCACTATTTAAAAGTTTTGAAAGTTTATCAAAGTTTTCTATCTTTCCTTCTGGCCATAACATTCCATTAGGTATTTCATTACCTACTTGTACCCATTCTGGATATATATTTTTTTCTTTTAATGCAATTAAAACTTCTTTAGTATGAGTACTCACATCATTAACCAATTCTTTAAAACTATGACTTTCCCATGCTTTAGGTTTAAATTGCTTTTCCGGATCTGCCCAATAATCACTGTAATGAAAATCTATCATTAATTTAAAGCCCATATTAATAGCTCGTTCTGCCATTTCTACCACTTCATCTTTACCACAGCGTCCATCTGTTGGATTAACCCAAACTCTTAATCTTATAGAGTTTATCCCATAGCTTTGTAATATCTTAAGGCAATCTTCTTCTTTTCCATTCTCATTATAAAATTTATATCCTTCATCTTCCATTTGCTTAAGCCAACCTACATCAGCTCCTTTTGCAAAACATATTTCTCTATTATAACCACACATACTATTCTCTCCTAATAAAACTTTTTATTTTATTAAAATAATAACATCTATATAAATAAAATTTTTAAGTAATATTATTGGATTATAGTAAAATATTGTTAATATTTCTATCAAAGCAATAAACCCGTACAAATTATTTGTACGGGTTTTACTTAACATGATTGGTATGGATATAATTTAATTACATATCACAAAATTATCGTGATAAATATCCATTATATTCACTTATATGAAGAAGCTTTTGGGCATTTTCTATTCTCTCTTTAGTAGGAGGTTCAACCCCTTTTAAAGGATAATCAATACCAAGTTGCTCCCATTTGAAAGTTCCAAGACTATGATATGGAAGTACCTGAACACGATCTACATTATTCAAAGTGTTGATAAACTCATTAAGTTTTCTTAATTGTTCATCATTATCACTTCCACCTGGTACGAGTACATGACGAATCCATACCGGTTTATTTATTTCTGATAAATATCTTGCCATATCAAGAATATTTGAATTGCTCCATCCTGTAAGTTTTTTATGCTTCTCTTCATCTATCTGTTTAATATCTAACATTACAAGATCTGTTACTTTCATAAGCTCATTAAATTTACTAAAGAAAGGTTCTTCTCTTGTAAATATACTTCCAGACGTATCAAGTGTAACATGAACGCCCTTTGCTTTAGCCTTTTTAAAGAATTCAATCAGAAAATCTATTTGAAGAAGAGGTTCACCACCACTTACAGTGATTCCCCCCTGTTTCTTCCAATAACTTTTATATTTTAATGCTTGAGACAAAAGCTCATCTGAAGTTTTTGCCTCACCACCATTCATATCCCAAGTATCCGGATTATGACAAAACTGACATCTCATATTGCAGCCCTTAAGAAAAGCAACAAAACGAATTCCTGGTCCATCAACAGATCCAAAACTCTCTATTGAATGAATTCTTGCTATATTTTTATCTAAATTAGATTTCTGCATGGCATGTTCTAGAAATAACATCAAGTTGTTGTTCTCTTGTTAAATCTATAAACTTAACTGCATAACCAGATACACGAATAGTGAAATTAGCATATTCTTCTTTTTCAGGATGTTCCATAGCATCTTTTAATTTCTCAATACCAAATATATTAACATTTAAATGATGTGGTCCTTGATCGAAGTAACCATCTAATACTTGTACAAGTTTATCAACTTGTTCTTCTTTATCTTGTCCTAATGCAGTTGGGTTAATAGTTTGTGTATTTGAAATACCATCTAAAGCCCATTCATAAGGAAGCTTAGCTACAGAGTTTAATGAAGCAAGTAATCCATTCTTTTCTGCTCCATAAGATGGGCTAGCTCCAGGCGCAAGTGGTGTCCAAGCTTCACGTCCATCTGGCATATTACCTGTATACTTACCATATACTACATTTGATGTAATAGTAAGTAATGATGTAGTAGGTTCAGAGTTTCTATATGTGTGTCTCTTTTTAATTTTGTCAAGGAATGACTTAAGAACATATATACCAATTTCATCAGCTCTATCATCATCATTACCGTATCTTGGGAAGTCTCCTTCAATTTCGTAATCTGTAACAATACCTTCTTCATTACGGATTGTTTTAACTTTTGCATATTTAATTGCAGAAAGTGAATCAATTACATGTGAGAAGCCTGCAATACCTGTTGCAAATGTACGTCTTACATCTGTATCTATAAGAGCCATTTCTGCTGCTTCATAATAATATTTATCATGCATGTATTGAATAAGGTTTAATATATTTACATAAAGACCAGCTAACCAGTCACTCATTCTTTCATATTTTTCAATTACTTCATCATAATCAAGATATTCTGATGTAATTCCTTTATATTCAGGTCCAACTTGTTTACCTGATTTTTCATCAATACCACCATTAATTGCGTAAAGTAAACATTTAGCAAGATTAGCTCTAGCTCCAAAGAACTGCATTTCTTTACCTGTTTGAGTAGCAGATACACAGCAGCATATTGAATAATCATCGCCCCATTCTGGTTTCATTGCATCATCATTTTCATATTGGATAGAGCTTGTATCTACTGAAATCTTTGCTGCATACTTCTTGAAGTTTTCAGGAAGTGCAGAAGAGTAAAGTACAGTAAGATTTGGCTCTGGTGAAGGTCCCATATTTTCTAATGTATGAAGGAAACGATAGTCGTTCTTTGTTACCATATGACGTCCATCAACACCTATACCACCTAATGCAATAGTAACCCATGAAGGATCTCCTGAGAATAACTCATTATAAGAAGTTATTCTTGCAAATTTAACCATTCTGCATTTCATTGTTAAATGGTCGATTAACTCTTGAGCTTCTTCTTCAGTAAGAACTCCGTTGTCAATATCTCTTTGTATATAGATATCAAGGAAAGTAGATACACGTCCTATTGACATAGCTGCACCATTTTGTGTCTTGATTGCTGAAAGATATCCAAAGTATAACCATTGAACTGCTTCTCTTGCATCCTTTGCTGGTTTTGAAATATCATAGCCATAGCTTGCAGCCATTTTTTTCATTTCTCCAAGTGCTCTATGTTGTTCTGTAATTTCTTCTCTTAGACGGATAACTTCATCTGTCATAGTTCCATCACCACAGTTAGCAAGATCTTTTGCCTTTTCTTCCATAAGGTAATCAATACCATAAAGAGCAACTCTTCTATAGTCACCTACTATACGTCCACGTCCATAAGTATCAGGAAGTCCTGTTATAATATGACTGCTACGAGCTTTTCTCATTTCTGGTGTATAAGCATCGAATACTCCTTGATTATGTGTCTTATGGTATTCAGTAAATATCTTGTGTAATTCTGGATTTGGTGTATATCCATAGTTTTCACAAGATTGCTCAGCCATTTTAATACCACCATATGGCATGAAAGCTCTCTTAAGAGGCTTGTCTGTTTGAAGACCTACTACTTTTTCAAATTCCTTTAAAGATTCATCAATATATCCAGGGCCATAAGCTGTAAGTCCAGCAACAACCTCTGTTTCCATATCAAGTACTCCGCCTTTAGCTCTTTCCTCTTTTTGTAATTCTTGCAATCTGCCCCATAGCTTATTTGTAGCATCTGTTGGATCTGCTAAGAAACTTTCATCACCATCATATGGTTTATAATTTTTTTGAATGAAATCTCTAACATTTATTTCTTCTTTCCATATTCTGCCCTCAAAACCAGCCCATTGTTCATTTTCTAACATGTTCATTCCTCCTTGTACGTATATACATATATTTTTACAATTTAACTATTAATTTGGTATAATGTAAACTTAAATTTTTGATAATCTATGTAGATTGTTTTATAAAATGCTCTAGTATTTAAAAATAATTCTTAATTGATTATCCATATAAAAATACTTGTACAAATATTATTACAAAATGATTCAAAAGAGTCGCTATAAAACAAATTCACTTTGTTATTTTTTTAACATTGTAGCCTATGCATTTCATAAAACTATACAACATATGATTGGAAAATTGATTTCAATAAATATATTACCTTATTATATATTTATTGTCAATTTTTTGATAAAAGTTTTATATTTTCGTTTTTTGTAAAAATATTACTATTTTTTTTATTAATATTAACTCTTATACCGATTACATTGTATATATTTTTCATGAAACCCTATGCTTAATAGCAATTATGTGAAATTTAATATAAAAAGCTTTCCTTTTTTCATTAGTTCATTAACCAGTAAAAATGTACACTAACTAACGAAGATCTAACTAAATGGTATACAAATACTCAAACTTACTAAAGGTACCTAGAATCTAAAATTCTCTTTAAAACAACTTATTTTAAAGGGAACTCATCATCCTTTCTTCTTTTCCCTATTTTCTCTATTATAATAGTTTTACTATCATTTACTCTAGTTAGCATTTTAGTTCATACTTTTTTAATATTAGGTAATACTTTGATTATAATTATAAAACCAAGTAAGGAACTATAAATTATGACAGAAACAGAAAAAGCCTATATAGCTGGAATAATCGATAGTGAAGGAAGTATAATGCTTCAAAAATTTCACAAAAAAGAATACCCATCACTTTGTGTATCAATAGCTTCAACTACACTCGAATTATTAAAATGGATAAAAGAAACTATTGGAAAAGGTGTTATTGTTAAGAAAAAAAAATTATGATACTAAAAGACATCAAAACTGCTATAGTTACATAGTAAAACGTAATGATGCCATTAAATTACTTGAAGATATTTATACTTATCTAATTATTCCAACTAAAAAGAGTAGAGCTCAATTAATACTTTTAAAATATAAGGCTGTAACCCCTAGAAATGGTAGGTATTCTGAAGAAATGCTTAAATCTAAGATTGATTTTTATAATGAATTTATTTCTATTAAGCAATAAAACCGTACAAATAATTTGTACGGTTTTTGTTTGGTGGAGGCGAGGGGTCATGTGCATCCATTATTTCTATATGGCACTGACTATATCTTCTACTATTACTTAAATAGTAGCCTGGCATATTATAGAAGCTTAGTATAGTTTATATCTTCTATCCTAGTATTCCATAGAGATTACTCCTTAGGAACCTATGAGTCGATACGAGGCTGTTGAATTTCTTCACATACCTCTCGGTATTGCCGTCAGCATTCTCTGTTACGGTTTCACCGATAAAGCCAAGTTATCACTTAAACATCACTGTTTAAGGCGACTTTCTTTCAAAATCGAACCCCTGTCCGAAAGCAGACCAGCCTGACTTTCTACGAGCGTAGTTTAGTGACTAAATTTTCGGTCCTTAGTTCGCTCACAAACAAACTCCTAATTCCCTAGCTTCATAAATACCCCTTTAGCTCAAAGCTTTGCTAAACTTCGTTTCCCACTTCTATGACACCCGCTACCCAAGTCATGGGGAACCTGGACGGATGAGCGGCTATATTAAGCTGCTAATGCAAAATTGTCTTCTGCGTTTATATTTAATGCATAGCTTATTAACGAGTCGTCCATGCTTTACTCGGCCCGCTTATCAAACCCATCACACCCCCGTCGAAGCCAAAACGCCCCCATGTAAGGTTAATAGGTCATAAACGCCTTTACCTATTAAATTTTCAATCGATGATTAACATCGTGATTTTATTATAAAACATACAGTTTGAACTGTCAACTTAACTATTCTATTAAACCTTTGGTAAACTGATAATATTATTCTTTTACAAGAAATTTTATTTATTCTTAAAACAAATTTTCTAAATCTACCATAAAATTTTTTAAATTTAATAGTTCTTTTCCAATTATTAAACTTAACTTCTTTATAATTTACAATTAATTATTTAAATCATAAATATAAATAGAATTTATAAACTAATTACTTTTTATATTATATACTAATCTTTTATTATTATAACCTTAATACTCAATATAATTTTAAGTTATAAATAAAAACTCTTGCATTCTTTGTCGAAAGGTGTTATTCTAAATTAGCAGTTGGTACGTAAAGTGCTAATTACCGTAGAGTCTAGTTTGTCCTTCGCCGGATGCTAGGCTCTACTTTATTTTTACAATAAAATTTAAAAAGTTATACACATGAAATAAAAAACTATTCACACTTTTATTCATATTTTTCCCATTTAACTGTTCATAAGTGCACAAAACTAGCTCTTTTATATACTCATATACATACTAATAAAATAAAAAAAGCAACATCATTAAGACATTGCTTAAAATTCTAATCATCTTTAGTTTCAAACTGTATTACATCATAATTTTCAGAGTTTATATAATAGTCATTTTCATAATCATCTCTATTAATATCATAAATATATATCATTTTAGAATAACTAAAAAAAGAAGCTCCAAAAGATTTATCATTTATCTTTTTCCCATTAATAGTATATACATCATAACTTTCATTATCACCATCTATAGTTTTGCAAATAAATACATTATTAAAAGCTGTAATTGAATCATATTCATCATCAATAATCCAATTTCCTTCTAAATCTCTTACTCCAACATTAGTATAATTTTCATCATATACTATTAATCTATTTTTATTTGCAACCTCTACATAATAAAATCCCTCTTCTATTAAATTTCCTTTTGAATCAACTATCCCATAACTATAATTATCCTCATTAACTAAATAAGCACTAGCAATTCCATCTACAAAAGAACTATCAATTTCATATTTAGAATCAAATAACTTATTTCCACAATAATCTATATAGGTATATACTCTTTCATTGCTTCCATAATAATATACACATGCAATTTCATTCTCATTATCAAAACAAGTTAAATAGCTATAATCATCCTTTAAATATATTGGTTCTAGTTTATTATTTAAATATACATATTCTCCTTTATCTTCATTATATAATTCATAAAAACTATTAGATATATCAGTAATATTATACTCGTTAAAATTAATAATTTTTAAATCCTCGTTTAAAATATAATAGTCATAACTTTCATTATCTTGTATAACAGCATATCCATCGATATATCCTCTATATATAGAGCACTTATTACTTAAAGAAATTTCATTACCATTTACATCATATAAAGTTTCTTTATTATCTTTTTCAGCTACAATAAACCCATTATATTCTGTAGTAACATAATCATATTTATCCCTTAAAACTTCTTTTCCATCCTTATTAATAACAGCACTAATTTCATCATCCTCTTCATTACCTTTAATATCATAATAGTATACAACTGCTAATCCATTACAAAAACTATCTCCATAAAAATAATCACCACTAGTAATCACTTCACCTTTTTCGTTTATGTACGCACCTTTTTCATCTATAACTACAAAGGCCATCCCCTCAGAAAAAAAGTTTGCATATCCATATTGTGGTTCAATTATAACTTCTCCACTACTGTCAATATAACCATACCTTCCTTCTTCATCAACAAATGGATATAAATCTAGTTCCTTCTCTTCTTCATACTGATACAATTTTATATTATTAACAAAAACATTATTACCATCAGTTTCTACTTGTGGCTTATCTTCAATTTTTATTTCAACACTTCCTAAAGTTCTCCCCATATTACTACTTATAAATTTCACACTAAGTAAATAATATACTATACCTATTATTACTATTCCTACTATTAAAAAAGCAGTAATAAAAATAATAACAGCTCTTTTGCTAGCTGCTTTTTGAGTTATATATTTTTCCTCTGCAATTTTCTGCACATCACATCGATGAGTTTCATCACTTTTGCCCATTTGCAGTTCACCTTCTTATTATAATTAATTACATTTTATATTATATATGTCAATTAGCTATTTTAATACTATTTATATTTTCTTTCAAAATAAAAAATGATAAGACCTATGCGTTCGTAAGCCTTACCATCTCTTATTCTTAGATAATATATACTATTCAAATTTATTGTAAATGTTCTAAAATAAAAAATAAACAAATAGTGGTAGTAAAAGTTCAATAAATTTTAGAAGTTTATTTTTAATATATAGTGAACTAAGTAGTGCTAAAAGGTTCTATCCATTATAGTTAGTACAAATTACTGAATAAATTTTATAAATAATTCATTTTCTAATTTAATCTATGAATATCTTCTAAAAATATCTCTTTTCTAAATATATTTTTAGAAGTTCCATTTTTCAATTCTTGCAGTACCATTCCCCTTTAATGTTAAAGTAGAATCAACTAAATCATTATAGATTCTAGTACTAAATACTTCTTCTCCATTATTCAAGAAAATTTCTAAAGAAGAATTATCAGAGAATATTCTCATTGAAGTAACAGCTTCAATTTCTACTGCTCTCATATCTCTTCCATAGCCTGATCTTCCAAGTTCTAATTTAAATACCTTATTATTAAATGAAAGCTTACAATCTTCTCTTAAAGCTATTTCAAACTCTGTAGTGTTTATAAAATCAATATTTAATTCAAAAGTATTGCTTTCAAATATTTCTAAAGTATTAGCTTCATTTAAAGAAACCTCTTTTTTTATTGAATCACCTTTTCTTAAAGCCTCTAATTCAACAACAGGAATTTGATATGCCTTATTATTCTTTAAAACTAACTCTCTTGGAATTGTTAATTGATGTTGCCAGAAGTTATTTATAGTTGGATTCTTATGTTCTACAGCATCTGGCACTCCCATCCATCCTATAACTATTCTTCTTCCCTTAGAATCTTCAAAAGTTTGCGGAGCATAGAAATCAAATCCTCTATCTATTTCAACAAACTCGCCAAGTTTAAGTTCTTTCTTATCATTCAAAAAATTCCCTACAGCATATCCACATTGATATACATTATTATATTTATATCCTTCTGCTTCCATACCTTGTGGTGAAAACATTAATACATCTTTATCACTTAACTTAAATGTATCTGGACATTCCCACATATATCCCATATCATCTAACTTACCTGCTGGTACTGAGTGGAATTCCCAATTATAAAGATCATTTGATTTATATAATAAGATACATCCTTTATCATCAGTAGTTCTAGCTCCTAGAACCATATAATAAACTCCATCCTCTTCCCAAACCTTAGGGTCTCTAACGTGTAGTGACATATCAGCTGGGAAATCTGTATTTCTTAAAAGTACTTTCTTTTCTGAGAAGTTTATACCATCTTTACTAGTTACTAAAATAACATTTTGTTCTCTTCCTGTTAATATATAATCATGCTCTCCTGCATGCTTTACATTCCCTGTATAGAAGAAATAAATTGTATCATCTTTTACAAAAGCTGACCCTGAATATACCCCATCCTTATCTTCATTTATATCTGGATAAAGAGCAACTCCTTTATCTTCCCAGTTAGCTAAATCTTTAGAAACTGCGTGCCCCCAAAACTTTAATCCTCCCATTGGCGTTAATGGTGAGTATTGATAGTAGCAATGATATTCTCCATTAAATTCACATAATCCATTAGGATCGTTTATCCATCCTATTGGAGCCATTATATGATATTTATTTCTCCATTTGTCACTATTTACAGCATCTAAATTCTTGTTCATACATTCATTTATTTGCTTATCAAAATCAACTCTTAACATAACTATCTCCCTTGTGCTAATGTTAAAACTTCTTCTTTAGTCGGTAAAGCACCTATAGCTCCTCTTTTACAAACTGTTAATGCAGCTGTTGCATTTGAGAAAGTTAATATTTCTTTTACCTTTTCTTCTGGTAAATTAACTAAACTTTCTAAAGTATTATCGCCTTCAGCAACTTGATATAAGAATGATCCTATAAATGAATCTCCTGCTCCTGTTGTATCTTGAGCCTCCACTTTAAATGATGGAGAAAATACTTTTCTTTCCTTAGTTATAAATTCTGCACCATTAGTTCCTTTTGTGTAGATTATAACTTCAACATCTCCTTGTAATAAGAAGTTTAATGCTTCAGTTTCATCTGCAATTCCAGTTATGAATTCTAATTCTTCATCACTTATTTTAACTATATTAGCAAATGGCAAGAATTCTAAAATTGCCTCTCTGCAAGCTTCTGGTGTTTCCCATAATGGTAATCTAACATTTGGGTCAAAACTTATTAAGCAATTATTCCTTTTAGCAAATTCTATAGCTTTTCTATGGGCTTCTTTTATTGGTGCATCTATTAAACTAACTGAACAGAAGTGTAATATTCCACCTTGTGCAAATACTTCTTCTTCTATTTCTTCTGCATTTAATAACATATCTGCACTTGGGTTTCTGTAGAATGAAAAATCTCTTTCTCCATCTTCTCTTAATGAAACAAATGCTAATGCAGTATTTGCTTCTTTTGTTCTTAAAACCTTTGATATATCTACTCCTAAAGGTTCAACTTGTTCTAAGATGTGATCTCCAAAGCTATCAACACCTAACTTAGTAAGCATTTGTGCATTACCACCTAACTTTGCAACTGCAGCTGCTACATTAAGCGGAGCTCCTCCTGCTACTCTTAAAAAATTACTTACATTATTTAAAGATTGTCCTTTTTCATGTGGTATAAAGTCAATTAAAGCTTCACCTATTGAAATTACTTTTTTCATAACTCTTCCTCCTCTACACTTACGGGAACGTTCCCTCATTATTTAAAAAATATATTAATTTAAATAAATATTTTTATATCATTTTTCTACGATATTATTATAACATTTATTCATTCTTAGTCTATATATTTTTTCTAATAAATATCCTGATTTAATAAAAAAAGATACCTATTATCCTTATATGACCTTTATAGTATAAAGTTAAAACATAAAACTCTAACTATAAAGACCTATAAATTATAGGTATCTATTTTTTATTTATCTATTGTCAAACATATATGTCACTTGAGCTAAATAATTATTTTCTTTATCTTCATATACTAAATATAATGTATGATAAGCTTTATTAAAGTTAGTTGTATCAAATGATACTACTCCATTTTCATCTACACACTCATCTATATGAAGAGAAACATCTTCTAATGTTATATTATTTCTAACTACTATATCTGATAATTCTACTGTCTTTCCTTCTCTATTAACAGCATCATATTTCACAGTTATTTTATTATCTTCTTTATAAAGACTTCCTATCACTATATTTTGGTACATAGCTTGTAAATTAAATAATTTCTCTAACCCCTTAAGTTTAGATAAATCATTTATTTCATTATAATCTAAATTTAATGTTTCTAAATTTTTAGCATATTGTAACCCTTCTAAATCTGAAATTCCATAACCCATAGCATTTAATTCAGTAAGGTTATACATATCCCCTATAGTTATATCATTTGATGATATATTTAATTCTGACTTAATAGCTTCTTTTAAATATTCATCTGAAATATTAACTACTTCTGATAAATCAACAGCTTTTTCTAACTTTTCATATGCTTCATTTAATTTAATGAACAAGTTATCAATTTCTTCTTGAGTATATCCATTAGCTAACTCTACATTAACAACTTCTAACACTTCTTGTAGATTATCAATACTTTCTCCTGTATAAATATCTTTATTTAAGTTATTTATAGTTTCAATTAATGAATCTAATTCAGCTCTATTTATTTCAAAACCATTATTATTAGCAAAGTGTAATTTAGTATCACCCCATGTTGCATGGTCTGAACCATTACCATTTCCACCATCAGTTACAACAAGTTTTAACTCCTTAGCTCCATTAATATCTACTTCAACATACTTTTGTGAATCTCTTGATGTCATTAATCCACTATCAAATTTCTTTTCACCATCAACCCAAACTTCAAAGCTTACAGACCCAACAGTTCCATACATTTGTCTATCTACACCAATATATGAAGTGAAATATGCATAATCTTTATCACTTAAATTATAAATTATAGTAGATGTTGAATGTGATCCTATACCTCTTTCATAAGATACTTCTTGTCCATTTTCACCTGTTAATCTTAAAGTTCTTCCACTTATTGATATATCTTTCTTTGGAGCAGTATAACTGTTATTAGTTGAATTCCAATCATATTCTGTTAAGTAAGTGTAATCATTCATATCAACTACTGCAATAGTTCTTGTTTTTGTAGTTGTATTCCCATCACTATCGGTTACTTTATAAGTTAATTCATACTTTCCAGCTTTATTAAAATTAACTTCTCCTGCTACTTCAATATTATTTGTTAAATCTCCATCTTCAGCATCACTTGCAGAATATTCTTCATTTAACTCTATAGGATATCCTACCTTTGTAGACACTGACTTTGGTATAGAAAGTGTTGGTGCCGCATTTAATATTAAGAATTTAGCATCACCAAAGCTAGCATGATCTGATGCATTTCCATTTCCAGCATTATCTGCAACAATCTTTAACTCTGATACTCCCTCTAATGGGATTCTTACTAACTTAGCATCATCTGCCCATTTCATTATTCCACTATTATAAATTTCTACGTCATCAGCATAAACTTTAAATATTACACTTGAATTATTTTGTTGTGCAATATTTCTATCTATACCAACATAAGTTTCAAAGTATTCATAATTTTTACCTTCTAAGTTATAAACTATTTCTGAATTTGCATGAGTTCCAATACCCTTATCAAATACTTTTTCTTCACCATTTACACTTAACTTAATTTTAGCTCCACCTGATGCTAAACCTTTTCTTACTTGTCCATAGTCAGTTCTTGCAGAATCCCAATCGATATCAGATAAATACTCTGAATCACTATAAACTACAATAGTTTTTTCTGAAGTAGCAATATTTCCATCACTATCTGTTACTGTATATGATACTTTATAGTCACCAGTTTTATTAGTTGTAAAATTATTTGAATTAATTACTACTTTATTTGTTATATCTCCATCTTCTTGATCGCTAGCATTTACAGATGACATTAAATCATATTCACTTCTTAACTTAACATATTCTGTTTCACCTACAGTTAAGCTTGGGAATTTATTTCTTATAATTTCTTCAGCCCTATTTAAATCATCTTGGAAAAGTTCTTCTGCTGGATGAGCACTAACCTCTTCTCTTAATGCATTTAACTTTTCTAAAGTATTATATTGTTCACTTACTTCATTTTGATTACTGTCAGTAAATAATTCATTCTTAATTTTATCTGATAATTCATCAGTTTTATAGAATGACATTTCACCTATACTTGCCCAGTTTTGATTTGCTTCAATGAATTTAAACTTAACTCTTCTTGCTTCTGTTTTAGTTATATCAATTTCAATAACATCATTTACACTACCATTATATGAACCAGTACCTGCTAATCTAAAGTCATTGCCTTCTGCTTCGGTAGAAACATAAATTGCAAATTTAGTTGCAAACCCTTTCCCACCATTTCTAGCTGCATAAGCAATTTTATCTATCTCATTAACTTCACCTAAATCAAACACAACTTCATTTTGGAATGATAGACTATTTGGATTTCCAGTTTCCCAATGAGTATTTCTATTATTATCTATTGCATATCCAATAACACTGCTTCCATAGTTTCCACCATTATTAGAAATTGAAGCTACTGGTATTTTGAATTCTTCATTATATGCTTCTAAATTATTAAATGCCCCATACTTTGATTTAGTTGTAGTTAGCTCTTCATACACTGTTATATATGAAATCTTTTCAACTACATTATTATCACTATCTGAAACTCTATAAGTAACTTCAAATCTACCAACCTTTTCTGCTTCATAAGTATTTGAAACTATTTCGATACTTGAAGTTAAATCTCCATCTTCAATATCAGTAGCAGATATACCTTCATTAAAATCTACTACTTCTCCTAATTTATAAGTTTTATCTGTAACAGTTAAATCTGGTTTTGCATTATTAGTAGTTAATTTTGGATTTGCTATTACTGCATGGTCAGATGTATTTCCATTTCCTCCATCACTAACTTCTATAACTAATTCCTGAACGCCCTTAACTGGAACATTTATAGCAACCATATTATCTGCATGTTTTATTACACTTGTAGTAGCTAGAACTTCACCATCAGCAATAACTTTAAATACTACACTTGAATTGCTTTGAGATCCTATTCCCATATCAATTCCAACTAATGCTTCAAAGTAGTCATAATCTACATTTGATAAATCATAAGTTATCTTACCATTTGCATGTATTCCAAACCCTTTATCAAAAGTTTTTATTTCATTATTTACTCTACCCTTTATACTACTATTTCTTCTTGGAGTCCCATATTGAGTTGTAATGCTTGTCCAAGCTGTATCTGATAAATAATCATAATTACTTACCACTTGTACGTTTACTGTTTTTGTAACAACCACTCCATTATCTTCAATAGTATATTCTAATGGATAAGTCCCTTTTTCATTTACATTAACTTCTCCATTTATAACTATATTTGAGCTTATATCTTCTCCATTGTAATTTAATGCTTTAACTAAATTCATTGGATCGAATTCTTCTCTAAGTTTTATACTTATTGACTCTTGTTCTACGCTTAAACTTGGTGTTAAAGAATTTACTACTACTTCTTCTCCAATATTTAGTTTTTTATCATATGGTACAACAGTATAATTTACTGACTCTCCTATATTTGATTCTGTATCAACAAAACTATTAGTTGAAGTAAATCCTATTAATTCACCATCTTTAAATATTTCATAACCTAATACATCATCCTTAAACTCTTCATTAACGCTAAAAGATAATTTTATATTTTCATTTTCTTTAAGCACATTAACATTTAACTCTGGATTACTAGTAAATCCTTCACCATCATATTCTATATAATCATAGTTAGCATACCAAGTTTTTATATCAGGTTTTGGATATTGACTTAATAACTCTTTTGTCTCGTCAGAAACCCAGAATCCATGTCTTTCAAAATGCTCGCTTAAATCTAATTCTAAAGCTATACTAGAATATTTAGCTAACTGATTTAACTTATCATTTGCTGAATTTGTTGAATCTAAAACTATGTTGTTTTCTCTGTACTGGCTATTTAATTTCCCCCAATATCCTGGATATATCATTTCTAATTGCCAATAAACAGCTAAGTTTTCAAAATATCCTCCATCATAATAATAATTACTATCTGTTGATATAACATTTTTGAAAACATGACTTTCGAAAGGTATTCTTTTATTTGGATTATTATAATAATAAGAAGAATTTTGAGGTATCATATTATTTGTAACCTCACCTATAGTTCTTACTCCTATATCAAGCTTATGACCCATTTCGTGATCAACACCCCAGCCTCCTACACTAGTTAACATAGATACCATTACATCACTTTGAACACCTATATGCCCAGATGCAGCATACATATATCCAAATGGCTGAGCTAATCTTATATTCTCTCTAGTATACTTAATATCATTCTTTATGCTACTTCCATCCATACCTAAATATTCAAATATCATATCCATATGATCATCATACATATTTACAGTATTCATTGGACCAAATTCTTGGTTTATATAAGCCTCATATGCCCCTGTTGCAGTTCCTGTAAATACAAGATGATCTGAAACTATCTCTACAACATCTATCATTTTCCTATCCATAACATTAGGATTTTCTGCCTTGTCCGCATCAAGTCTTGCTTTATAATCTTTTAGAAGCTGTAAGAACTCTTCTTCATCAGTATTTTTATCCATCATAGGGAACTGTTCACAACCAGATGCAAATCTTATAACTGGAGCTTTACTTTGTTGTTCTTCAGTATAAGGGTTTACTATATATACAGCTCCACCTGGAGTTACATCATGTCTATACCATCCATCATTTTGACTAACAGCAGGTACAGTTATTACATTTTTACCTATATGTAAACTTACTGTCCTTCCCCAACTTGCAAAACTTCCTTCTTGTTGTGAAAACATTAACTGTGGTAATGGTTGCCCTGGTTCTGCATCAACATATACTGTTATTGTTTCCCCTGCTCTAGCAACTACTCCAGTAGGCTGATTATTATTACCAAATCCAAACTTTAAATTACTATTGGCATGTGCATTTCTATCCCCATACTGTTCTGCGACAACAGTTTTAACAGTTTGTAAAGTACCATTTACAATATCCTTAGCCACTTGTATATCTTTTAAATAAACTGGTGCTAATGGATGTTCACTAATATCACTTTCAAGTTCTGCTAATTTTTCTATAGTATTGAATTCATTTGAAACAGTATCCATTAATCCATTTGTAAATAGTGTTTTCATTTTTTTAGATACTAAATCTTCTTTATATAATCTTATATCTGAAATTGATGCCCAGTTTTCATGCGCCTTATCAAATACAAATTTTACTCTTTTAGCTTTAGTTGCATCAAATTGTATTTCTAACATATCATTAGTTACTGTATAACTACCTTCTGTCACCTTTTGAAAATTATCTCCTGAGTCAACTGGCGATATATATATACTAAACTGCTCTGCAAACCCTTTTCCACCAGATCTTGATTTATAAGTTAATCTACTTATTACTTCTGCTTCTTCTAAGGTTAATATAACTTCATTCTTAAATGAATCACTATTAGGCTTTCCTGTTTCCCAATGAGTATTAGCATCTTCATCTATTGCATACTTTATTGCAGAACTAGCATATTGTCCTCCATTGTTACTTATACTTAAGTTTTTAACTCTATATACATCATCATATTCATTTATATAATCTGTATAAAATGGTTCAAATTTAGATACATTTGCAGTACCACTTTCAACTTGCCCAAATTCAATTAACTCTTTAGCTAAATTTAACTTTTCAATATATTCATCTTTAAATGGATGTCCATTAGATTCTGCTATTAAATTATTAATAGCTTCAATTGTTCCAAATTCAGGATTAACTTCATTCATTTTTTCATCTACAAATAATATATCTATTTTTTGATCTAATTCATCTGGCATATATAAACCAAATTCAGAAGCTAATGCCCAATTTTCATATCCCTTTTTATATACAAACTTTATTCTTCTTACTTCTGTTTCTTTAAATTTTATTTGCAAAGTATCTTTAGTCGTTATACTTGTAGATCCATCTGATATTTTCTCAAATGTATCCCCTTCAGAAGTTCTAGATCCATATATTTCAAACTCTTGTGCAAACCCTCTCGAAACTAGGCTTGTATACATTATTCTATCTATCGTAGTTAACTCATCTAAAGTTATTACCACTTCATTTGTATGGCTAGATGTATTTTGCTTACCTGAATGCCAATTTGTGTTTACATCTCCATCCATGGCTCTTGATATATCATTAGAGGCATATTGTCCACCATTAGTTGTTATACTTGTAACTTTTTCTAATGGTACCTTGAATAATTCATCATAACTTGCTAACCTTTCATCATTAAACGACTTAAAGTTAGATACCTTAGCCTCTGTAAATTCTAATACCTTTCCTTCTAATATTATTCTAGCATTATTAATATCTTCTGCTATTTCACTATATAAAGGATGTGTACTTGCTTCTAAATCAAAAGCTTCTAATTTTTCTAGTGTATTAAATTCTTCACTTAACTCATTCTTTGAATTATTAGTGAATATATTATTCATTTTATCTATTATGTTATCTTCTTTATAAAACATAAATTCAGATGCACTTGCCCAACCTTGATTAGCCTTTTTAAATACAAACTTTATTTTCTTAAATTCAGTTGCATCAAATTTTATTTCTACAACATCTCTTGTTGAATCTTTATACTCACCAGTAGCTACTAATTGAAAATCATCACTATCATCATTAGATGCATATATTTCAAATTCTTCAGCAAAGCCTTTTCCCCCTGCATCTGGTCTTGCTGCATAAACTATTCTATTTAATGTAGTTGCTTCTTTTAAATTAATTATGACCTCATTAGTAAAACTTGAACTATTAGGTGAGCCTGTTTCCCAATGAGTTTTGAAGTTTTCATCTATAGCTTTATCTATGGTGCTACTTCCATATTTCCCACCATTATTAGTTATAGATTCAATATTAGAATTATCCATTTTAAATACTTCATTATAACGCTCCAATAAATCGCTACCATATAAGCTAAATTTAGTTACAGTAGCCTCCTTACTTTCAGTTTCTTCCACCGCTCCATCAACTTGGATAGTATCATTTTGTTTTAATGTCTCTGCAAATACATTAACAGGTGTAGATAGTAAATTTGTTATTGTTGCAGCTAAAATTAGTGTTGATAATTTTCTTTTTAACATTTATTTTCCCCCCGAAATATTATTTCCCAAGAGAAGTACATTAAAAAAGCTACTCTCTAAAGAGTAGCTAAAAATAAGTCTTAATAAAGATTAATATTTATCGAAAATGCTGTAAGGGTGCATTTACTTGAAAGTAAAGCACTTCAATGAAATATAAAAACTTTATTTACTTAAAAACAAAAAGTCTAATGTACTCTTTGGCAACTGGCTGACATAGTAATTAAACCTTAGTCCCTATAGCTTTGCGTCCTTAAATTTCTTTAAGTTTGCCTATTAAATTTTCAATAATATTGATAATCCTTAATATTATTTACAGTAAAATAATTACTATATAAATTATATCCCATTCTCATTAGCAATCTATTAAAAAGTATTAACTTTCATATTTTTCAACACAATTTTCATTAATAAATATTTATTTTCCTTTTATTCGACTTATATTCCATTTATACTATGCATACTTAACTAATATTAATTATTTTTTAAATTATTCTATTTCTTTTTCTTTCATGTGTTTTTTATGTTTACATCTGCCATGACTTTTCATATGTTCTCCATGTGCAATGTTTCCTCTCCACGATTTTAGCAACTTTGATAATATTACTTCTAATTGCTGTTGTTCTTCTTCATTTATCGCATTGAATAATTCCTTTGACCTATTTTTAAGTTCTTCTTCCTTTAGTAAAATACTTTCTTTACCCTTTTCAGTTATTGATATATTTACTTTTCTCTTGTCATTCTCATCTTTTTCTCTTATTATTAATTCTTTTTCCTCTATCTTGCTTAAAATTTCGCTTAAAGATCCTGAACGAATATCAATAATATTTTGTAATTCACTTTGTGTCATTGTGCCCTTTTCCAAAAGCACTCTTAATATACGTCCTCTTCCATGGTGACCACAATGTTTATTATTTAAAATAGTGCCACATTTCCCTATTATTAGCATAAGTCTCTCTTCTTGAGGTAATTTTTTAAATTCTTCACGCTTTTTAGACTGCTCTTTTAATTCCTTTACCTTTTCTTCTGTTATTTCTCCATTATTTAATAATCTTATGAACTTCTTTCCTCTACAGCATTTTAGTTCATTTACGTCACAACCTTTACCACATATTGGACATTTTTCATATTTAATTTCTTTATTCATATATATTCACTCCTTTTAGTTAGGTACCTTGTTATTTTCATTATACATCCTCTATATATTTTTATCAAGGTACCTAATTAATTTAAAAGCAAAAAAGAAGAAAATGCATTTTACATTTTCTTCTTTCTCTATTTATATTAATTTATTAAGCTTCTTCCTTAATTCCCATTATCCAAGTAGCTATAAATGCAACTGCACCCGCAATAACTAAACCAATACAGTAGTTAACCATTGTATCTGCTGTAGTAATTGCTATAGCTGGTAAAGCTGTAACACCAACAGCTGTCATCTTAACATGTGTAAATACTACATAAGCACCTGCTGCTGCTCCACCAATAGCCGCACCAATAAATGGTTTTCTATATCTTAAGTTTACTCCAAATATAGCTGCTTCTGTTATACCCATTGTACAACTTATTGCTGCTGGTAATGATATAGCTTTCATCTTCTTATTCTTAGTTTTGAAGTATACTGCTAAAGCTGCTCCACCTTGTGCAAAGTTAGCAACTGCCCATATTGGAAGTAATGTATTAAATCCTGTTGAAGCAATAAGTCCTAACTCAATAGCATGGAAGCTATGATGTATACCTGAAATAACTATAGCTGAATATAATCCACCAAAGATTATACCTGCAAATATACCAAAATTATTTAATGCATATTGTAAGAATATACTTATTCCATCACCAATCCAGTTAGCAAATGGTCCAACAACTACTAAAGCTAAGAATCCACTTAGTATTACTGTTATTAATGGAGTTAATAATATGTCTAACATATTAGGAACAATTTTTCTAACATTTCTTTCTATTATAGACATTAGGAATATTACAAATAATATTGGTAATACAGTTCCTTGATACCCCTTTAGAGGCATATCAATAATTCCAAATACAGACATTGTTTGAGCTACAGCACCTGATTGTTGTTCCCAAGCATTCATTAATGCTGGGTGAATCATTATACCAGCAACAGTTGCTGCTAAGTAAGTATTACATTTAAATACTTTTGCTGCACTGATAGCAACTAATATTGGTAAGAAGTTAAATGCTGCACTACTAAACATATCAAGTAGTGTCCACCACCAAGTTCCCTCAGCAGAAATACCAAACTTAGAGCATAATCCCATAATTCCCATTAATAATCCTGAAGCAACGATTGCTGGAATTATTGGTACAAATATATCTGATAATAATTTAGCTAATTTTTGAAGTGGATTTAATTTTTCTGCTCCTGAATCTTTAACATCTTGAGTACTCATTTCAGTTATCCCACAAATTTTAATTAATTCAGCATAAACTTTATTAACAGTACCTTGTCCTATAATAACTTGAAATTGTCCACCATTAATAAATGCACCTTTTACGATATCTAGCTTCTCTAACTCTTCTTTGTTAGCTAAACTTTGATCTTTTAATACCATTCTTAATCTTGTCGCGCAGTGTGCTGCACTTGCAATATTTTCTGAGCCACCGATATATTTTAATATATCTTGAGCAGCATCATAATACTTGTTAGATCCCATTTTTTAATCCTCCCAAATATTTTTATGTTCTTATATTTACCTTGCCATAAAGGCCTTATTCATTTTATGGTAATGTTCCCACGACACTCATAAAAAAATGTGGTAATGTTCCCACTCTTTCCATAAATAAATGTTTCTCGTTTTCATATCATCTTGTGCATTGCGATTAAATTTATTATTAATTCAAAATTTAATATGATTATATAATTTTATTTTGTATAAGTCCATAGTTTATTTATAATTTTATACTAGAACTTTTTACCTTATTATTAATTAAAAGTAGTTTTACAGGGGAATATTCCCATATAACCCCTTTGTAAAACCTTTTCATATTTTTATTATACACTATTTCTTTCGACAAGTAAACATTTCAATTTTACTTTTTTTACTACAGAATTATTTTTTTCTATCTTACTATCAAGCTCTTCTAAAATTATCTCTGCTGATTTTCTTCCAGCCGTTTTATAATGATAATGTACAGTTGTAAGTCTCGGTCTTATAACTCTAGAAATTTTAGAATCTCCCATTCCTACCACTGCTACATCATCCGGAACCTTATAATCGTTGTCTATTAGATACTCTATTGCACCTAAAGCTAAATTATCAGTTACAGCAACAATGGCTGTTGGAACATCTTCCCCCTCCATCATCTCTCTAGTTAATATATATCCACTCTTCTCATCAAAATCACCACTCTTAATGTTTTCATAATTTATCTCAATATTATTATTTTTTAATGTCTCTATATAAGCTTGCTTTCTATAAAGCCCAACAGCTTTATCCTCTTCATAAACTCCAATATATCCAATTTTTTTATGACCTTTTGCAATCAAATAATTAGTTATATCTTCTGTTGCTTGAAATTCATCAAAATATACAGATGGAAATTTTTCAATATCTTGTGCAACAACAACTATTGGAACCTCTAAATCTCTTATAACTTCTATATGCTTATCTGTTACCTTCGTTGCCATAAATATTATTCCATCAACTTGATTTGATTTAAATATATTAAGGTATTCTAATTCTTTTTCTATAGATAAATTTGTATTTGCTATCAAAATATCATATCCATTAGGAGACAAAACCTCTGTAATACCTTCAACTACTCTTGCCGGAGTTTCACTGCTTATTTTAGGAACTATTACCCCTATTAAGTTCGTCTTTTTAGTTCTCATACCTTTTGCTTGTCTTTGAGGTGTAAATCCTGTTTCTTCAAGTACTTTTTTTATTTTTTCTCTAGATTCAACACTTACATATCCATTATTTAAATATCTAGATACTGTAGATTTTGAAACACCTGCTAATTTTGCAATATCAATTATGTTTAACGCCATTAGCTATCCTCCCTATATAATGAATATTTATAAATTATCTATTACATTTTAACATTCTTTAAGAATTTTATCACATTATTCTTAATATTCTTCAGTAATAATTATAAATAAAACTACTTCTGCTTTACTTTACTAAATTACCTATATAACTTTACCTAAGTAAACTTAATATTTAGATATATATTTATTATAGGAATATTTTCAAAATTATTCTTATATATTAAAATAATTGTTCTTTTTTGTTTGGTAAATAATTCTTTTATAAATTGATAATACTATAAATAGATCTTTTTGCTAAATGTACTTATATTACCTTAATTATATATGTATATTTGGTAATTGTTTATAATAATTAAGCTTATGTATTTTTACTTAAAGGAGTGATTTTATGCTTCCCATAGATAAAAACAATAAAGTCAAAGTTAGAAATAATATTTTAATGATAGGATATTACTTATTAGTAATTGGATTGTTTGCTTACTTCTTCTTTTGCATAGGTAAGATTCCTCCTAGTAACTATATTTCACAAAACAACATTTTAAGTAGTGTTGCTGCTAGCGCTGATATTGATAGCATTGAATCAAGAAATAACCTTTATACTAAAACTACTACCCCTGATGAAGAAGCTCTAACTAAGTTTATTTCATCAGCTTTTAATGAACGTAATAATAGTTTTTTAAACGGTAATGTATCAAGATTATACAATTATTATGGAACTTCAGAAGCCAATGGGAAATATTCATTAGAATATGAATTTAAGAGAATAGCTTACTTGAGAGATTGGTCAATAGAAAGATCTATAATTTTTACTTCTATTAGTTCATCTGTTATTATTAATAAAATAAATAGAAATGATAATAAAATAATAGTCAACTTAGATGAATACTATAATTTTAATTATCTTCATAATAAACAAGTAACTTCAAATAAATTTTCCTTTACTATCCCTCACATAATGACTATTTATTCTTATAATAATGAAGATGGTGAAGAAAACTTTATTATTGATAAAGATTATTATAGTGATATTTTCAATGATGATTTAAATGATTATGATTTCACACTAACCGAAACTTCTTTACCTTATACTAAAAGAATAAATCCTGATTATAATGTTTCTAGTAGTTTTAATAAAGATGATGTCATAAGATTTGATAAATCACTATTTACTGATCACAAAGCTATAATATCTGGATACGATTCAAATGGATATCCTTTAATAGATAGTAATTTATTTAATATAACCAATATGCCATTTGATTTAGGTTGGAAAGAGAAAAATATAAAATTATCATATTAATAAAAGGTTAGGCACTGCCTAACCTTTTATTAATATCTATTACTTGCTTTCATTTGACGTTCAATATCTCTCTTAGCTGCTTTTTCTAACATTGAATCTCTCTTATCGTAATTTTTCTTACCTTTACAAATCCCAAGAGCTACTTTAACTCTACCATTTTTAAGGTATAAAGATAACGGAACTAATGTATAACCATCTCGTGAAACTAATCCTGCTAATCTTCCTATTTGTTCTTTATGAAGTAAAAGCTTTCTTGCTCTTAAAGGATCAACATTAAATATATTACCTTGCTCATAAGGACTAATATGCATATTTAAGATAAATACTTCACCATTTCTTACATCTGCATAACAATCTTTTAAGTTACACTTTCCACCTCTAATAGATTTAACTTCTGTTCCTACTAACTCAATTCCTGCTTCAATTGTTTCTTCAACAAAATAATCATGACGAGCTTTTCTATTTTCAGCTAAAGAATTACTATTCTTAACTCTTGCCAATCTTCTCACCCACTTTTTACTTACACGTTTTTTCTTAATTATATCAAGAACTACCAATAATCACAATATATCTAGTTACCTCATGTAATTACGAAAAAAATAAATATTATTCGTTAAATTCCTCTTCTGGTTCAGTTGTAGTTTCTGTATTTTCTATTTCTTCAGGTTTTGTTCCAAATTCTTTTTTTACTTCAGCTATTATTGATGCTGTTTCTTCACTTGGTACAATTTCTTCAAGATTTTGTTCGCTATCTAAAATATCAAAGAAAACTTCTCTATTATCTATATCAACTCTAGAACATTTAACTTTTACAGAATCTCCAAGTCTATAAACTTTTTTATTTCTTTGACCTAATAACATTAAATGCTGCTCATCATAAACATAATAATCATCATCTAAGTCAGTAATATGAACAAGACCTTCTACTGTATTAGGAAGTTCAACAAATATTCCGAATGATGTAACTGAAGAAATAATTCCTTCGAATTCTTCTCCTATTCTATCCATCATATATTCAGCTTTCTTTAAATCATCAACTTCTCTTTCTGCCTCTTCAGCTAATCTTTCCATTTCAGATGATTGTTTAGCTGCTATATCTACTATTGGTGCTAATTTAGTAGCTCTCTTTTCATCAATCTTACCATTTAAATATTCCTTAATTATTCTATGAATTTGTAAATCTGGATATCTTCTTATTGGTGAAGTAAAGTGGCAGTAATAAGTTGCTGCTAATCCAAAGTGGCTTGAACATTCTGGCGTATATTTTGCTTTCATCATACTTCTTAATAAAAGAGTACTTACTACAGTTTCTTCTTTCTTACCTTTTACCTTTTCTAATACCTCTTGAAGAATTCTTGGATGAATATCTTGAGTAACTTTCATTGTATAACCTAAGTTATATATAAAATCTCTAAATTTATCTAATTTTTCTTCATCTGGATTTTCGTGAACTCTATATACAAAAGGTAAATTAGTCCAGAACATGTGCTCTGCAATAGTTTCATTACAAACAAGCATAAACTCTTCAATTATTCTATTAGCAATTTCTCTTTCATATGGCTTTATATCAATTGGTTTACCATTTTCATTTAATATTATCTTAGATTCTTCAAAGTCAAAGTCTATAGCGCCTCTTTTCATTCTCTTTTCTCTAAGAATTAAACAAAGCTCTTCCATTGTTTTAAAATCATCAACTAAATAATCATACTTCTTAATAAGCTCTTCATCATGATCTCTTAATATCTTAGTTACATCAGTATAAGTCATTCTTTCTGAAGTTCTTATAACTGTTTCTGCTATTTCGTGCTCACAAACCTTCCCTTTACTATCAATAGTCATAAAGCAACTTAATGCCAATCTATCGACTTTAGGGTTAAGAGAACATATTCCATTTGAAAGCTTTTTAGGTAGCATAGGAATAACTCTATCTATTAAATAAACAGAAGTACCTCTTTTTAAAGCCTCTTTATCTAGTGGATTCTTTTCTCTAACATAATGAGTTACATCTGCTATATGAACCCCTAATTTATACTTACCATTATCTAATTTTTCAATAGATACAGCATCATCTAAATCCTTAGCATCTTCTCCATCTATTGTAACCATTCTAAGATTTCTTATATCTTTTCTTCTCTTAATTTCTTTTTCCTCTATTTCCTCAGATATACCTTCAGCATATGCTAGTACCTTAGGAGGGAATTCTTCTGGAAGCCCATGCTTTTTAATTATAGTTAAAATATCTAATCCTTTTTCACCTTTTTTACCTAGAACTTCCTTAACTATTCCTTCTGGACTTCTTCTTTTATCTGGCCACCTAGTTACTTCAACAATAACTACATCACCATGCATTGCACCATTTTTGTCTTTTTTAGAAATAAAAATATCTTGATTTAATCTAGTATCCTCTGGAACAACAAATCCAAAATTTCTATTATCTTCATAAACACCAATTATTTTAGTATTTGCCCTTTCAAGTATTTCTATAACTTCCCCTTCTCTTTTCTTACCGTTGATATCATCTCTAGTAATTTGTACAAGAACTCTATCATTATTCATTGCACCATTAATAAATGAACTTGGTATAAAGACATCTCTTTCGCCTTCTTCTTCTGGTATTAAGAATCCAAATCCTTTTTTATGTGCTTGAAGTTTTCCTTTTATTAATCCTAGTCTTTCAGGCACTGCAAATTTATCTTTTTTAGTTCTAACAATTGAACCTTCTAATTCCATTACTTTTAAAGCTCTCTTAAAAGCTTTATATTCATCTGGATTAATATCAAAAACTGTAACCAATTCTTGAATATCCATCGGTCTATATGCTTCTTCTCTCATGAAGCTAAGTAGGGTTTCTTTTATTCCCATTTAATTTCCTCCGTCTAACTTATAATATCTCCATTTTTTTCTTATACACACTATTTATTATACTACCACATGTTTGTTTTTTTATTCAATACAGCGAATTAAATATCTTATACTATAATTTTATTCAATAATTTTATCTTTAAACATATTAAAAGCAAATTTACAACTTACTTTTTACATTAATAAAAGGAGTGTATCAAATTACTTATCGATACACTCCCTAAATATCTTAAACTAAATTTAATGCTATCGTATTTATTGCAAATAAAAGCATTGAAACTATTGTTACTTTAACTAGCATTGCTTCTTTTGTCTTTGATTTATTCTTAGTGAAGAACGTTTCACTTTTGCTACCTTGAATTAACCCGCTTAAAGCATCAGCTTTACTTTTTTGCATTAATATTGAAATAACAACTATTAATCCTAAAACCGCTTCTAAAACAAATAAAAAAGTTTTCACGGTTACACCTCCCATATTGTACTTTTCGTGCATATTCATATACTTCATCATAACATAATATATACTATATATCAAGATTATTTACAAATAGCCCCATTATTAAACATATTTACTTACTTATTGCTATTTTATCGTTTAAAGTCATATTATTCATATACTTTTCTTTTAAATTCTTCTTAAATATCCCTATGAATAATACTACGATACCACTAATTATTACAAATAAATAAAAACTAATTCCTCTGCTTAATAACATAGCTGAGCTTAACGTACTTACTGGAAAAAGTGTCTTAAATAGTGTTAAAAAACTACTTTCGCTACTCCCAACAGAACCTGGAAGAGGTATTGCTGATACTGATATAAACAATATAGATTGCAAAGAAAAAACAGTCAAAAATGAATATGTTGATAAGTTAAAAGCTTTATATACAAAGAAGGTAATACTGTAATTGAAACATATTTGTGCAAATGTTGTTAAAATTACTTTTACAATAACCATCTTATTTTCCTTAATAAATTTAGCTCCTTCTTGATATTGATTAATTTCCTCATCAATGTTCTTAATTAACTTATTTAAATTTATAAATTTAACCCTACTTACTAACTTAAAAATTAATTCTATCGTCTTTGATATAAACTTTTTTGAAAATATAGCTAAAACTATAAATAGAAATACTATAGTGTTAGATATAATTCCTACCCAGATTAAAACCTTAATTGCTGGATTTAAAGTTATAATAAATTTATAATTTCCTATGAACGCTAGTAATGCAATAACTATAGTAACAAATTGGAAACTAGCCAACTCTACTAACAATACAAGTGATGAATGTGAAATATCAACATTATCTTTCTTCATATAATAAATTTGCATTGGTTGTCCACCCGAAGCAGATGGAGTTATTGAACTAAAGAAAAAACCTACAAATGCATATTTTAATCCATTAACAATACTTATATCATATGAAAGTAATCTTAACATACGTCTTATATTAATAGCTTCGCAACATATAAAAAGAAACATAAATAAAATTCCTACATATATATATGTTAAATTTACAGACTTTAATGTTTCAACTATATTATTTAAACTATTATCTTTAAAAACTACAAAAAAAGTAACGCCTATAAGTGCAATAAAAAGCAAACTGCTTTTTAAAATCTTTTTTAAACTCATACTATTCATAAAGTTCTCCTACATTTAAAAACTTAAACCCTTCTTCTAACCATATTGGTATTGTTTTATCTAATGCTACTATTGTTCTTGCTGGAGCCCCATTGCTACCTCTTCCATCATGAAGGCAAATAACATTTTTATTTTTTGACTCTTTCAATAATCGTCTTGAAATTTCATCAGCAGTTATATCTGATTTCCAATCGCCAATAATCACATCCCAAAGAACTAATTTAAAATCATATTTTCTTATATTAAATAATGTCATTAAATTCAAATGCCCCCATGGTGGTCTAAAAGATTTAATATCTATATCTAATTCTTTCATTATCTTTGAACTTTCCTTAAAATCCTTATTAGTATATAAAGGTCCCTTTATTAAGGCATTTTTATGCTCAAAGGAATGTAATCCAATAGTATGTCCTTCTTCTTTCATACGATTAATTATTTCACTATTTTTCTCTGCAAAGCTTGCTACACAAAAAAATGTAGCTTTTATATCATATTTTTTAAGTAAATCTAATAATTGTTTTGTATAATTTTCATCTGGTCCATCATCAAAGGTTAATGCTAAATATTTTTCTTCATTAATATTTTTAATTATCGGTGTGCCCTTAATCTTAAAATAAAAAGTTGGAATAACACTATATGATAATATTAAAAATAGTATTACAACTATAATTCCCATGATTATGCCCCCTTCATAAATTTATCTAAAACATTTATAATTTCATTTTGATTAATTCTGCTTTTTATATTTTTCATATTATTTTTCATCTTCGTAATTTCATCATCATCATTAATAAGATTTAAAATATCTGAAACTATATCAAAATCCTTGTCTCTAATTACTTTTCCTATTTTTTCTTTTTCTATAAACTTTGAGTTCTTAATTTCTTGAACTAAAAATGGATTTATAACATACATTGGAACTTCACTATAAATTGCTTCAAATAAAGTTATTCCCCCTGATTTTGAAATTATTAAATCTGAATTTTTCATATATTTGCTTACTTCTTCCGTATATCCTATAACCTTAATATTTTTATATTTGTCTCTAAGGTATTCATACATACTTTTATTATTTCCTGTTATAATTGTTGTTTTTATATCTTTTACATTATTAAGTACTTCAAACAATTCATCATTTACTGATATTAATCCTAATCCTCCGCCCATAATAAGAACTTCTTTTTTCTTATTATTTTTGTTTAAATCCATATCAATTTCTCTAAATTGTTTTCTCACTGGAATTCCAGTTATAATTATTTTTTCTTCACTAATACCTTTATTAACTAAACTACCTTTTATTTTTTCATCTCCAACAAAATAATAATTTGTATTTTTATGAATCCACTCACTATGACTTGATATATCAGTAATAAATGTTAGTAATGGTACATTAGATTTTTTTATTGATTTATATTTTGAAATATATTGAGAGCTTATTGGCAAAGTTGAAATAACAACTTCTGGATTATATTTATCAAATAATTTATCCAATTTTTTAATAAATAAATAATTAAATGTCTTTATATTCCGCTCTTCATTATTAGTATTTATAAAATTATAAAGGTTAGCCCATTTACTAACTAAAGTATCAAAACTTTTATAAACATAACTACTTATGGCTGGAAATAAATAATCTATAATATCAATTATTTTTATATTTACATTGATATCTTTATAATTTTCTTCTATTTCTTGCTTTATCGCCTCCGCCGCTGAATAATGCCCCATTCCAAATTTTCCTGTTAAAATTAATATATTCATACCTTATCCCCCAACCTTCTTACTATATTCACATTATAAAATTTAAATATTAAGAATTTACAAACCTAAATCTTAATATTTGCTTACGTAAATCTACTTATTTATTAAAATTTTATTAACATTTTAGAAACAGTTTATTTTAACTTTTCTTACAATATTAATTTTATAAAAATATGAAAGCTTGCAACATCGATTAATATTGCATTATAATTACATTTTCGTAAGAAATGAAAAAAGGCCGTACACCTAAGTGCACAGACCTTCTTGAGGAAAATTTATAAAAATGTATCGTTTAAGCTTAATTAAAGGAAACTCGACTCCCTTCAGTCGCTGAGTACACTAAAGTGTACTTTCAACTAGCCAAATTAAAATTTGGAGCTTCAAGCAAGTTCGATTAACTAAATCGAAGATTGAGACTGTAGATAATTTTGTGTAATATAGTTTCTTATAAATCAAATATTACTGGAAATTTTGATTTCCAGTAATATTTTTTTATTATCTAGAAATACTAATAATGTGTTTTTCTGTTCTTTTATATTATTTAACAAAAGTTAGATAATATGCATAAAATTTATAAAAAGTACAAGCTATTATGCTAATTCATCTTTTAATTCTTCAGTAAAGAATAATGTTAGCTCCGCTAACGTAGCACCCCAGTTTGGAACTGGTTGAGTCCATTTTTCCATGATTTCCATAGTCGCTAGATATACGCACTTGTTTAGAGATTCATCTGTAGGAAATATAGTTCTAGATTTAGTATACTTACGTACCTGTCTATTGAATCCTTCAAGTGCATTAGTTGTATAGATCATTTTTCTTATTCTAGGTGAGAAATCAAAGAAAGTAGATAAGTTATTCCAGTTGTTATACCATGAATCTATAACCATTCCATAACTATTTCCCCAAGTTTCTTTTAGTTTGTCTAGCTGCGCTAACGCAAGTTCTTCAGTAGGAGCTTTATAAACTTCTTTTAAATCTTTCATAAATGATTTTTTATCTTTTGAAGCTATGTATTTTATAGAATTTCTTATTTGATGAACAATACATGTTTGTATATTAGCTGATGGAAATACGGTCTGAATAGCTTGTGGTAGCCCTTTAAGTCCGTCCATACAAGCAATTAAGATTTCTTTTACACCTCTATTTTTTAAGTCATTGCAAATACCTAGCCAAAACTTAGCTCCTTCGGCTTCATCAACCCATAGTCCAAGAATATCTTTATATCCTTCCATCGTATATCCTAAACAAATATATACAGCTTTATTAACTATTTTTCCGTTGCTTCTAACCTTAAAGTACATAGCATCTAAGTAAACTATTGGATATATTTTATCTAACATTCTATTTTGCCATTCGGTAGCGGTAGCTATTACTTTATCTGTTATTTTAGAAACCATTGATGGTGAGATTGTTATTCCATATAAATCTTCTATTTCAGCCTGAATNTCGCTAGTAGTCATACCTTTAGCATAAAGAGAAATTATTTTTTTATCTAATTCATTACAAACAGTTTCATATTTCTTTACTATTTGAGGTTCAAATTCAGACTTTCTATCCCTTGGTATATCGAGATCAACATCTCCAAATGAACTTCTTAGATTTTTTTGGCTATATCCATTTCTATAATTTCTTTCGCCAGGCTCAATATTGCTTTGACGTTGGTATTTATCTCTACCAAGATGTTCATCCATTTCTGCTTCAAGTATATTTTCTAGTACATCCTTAACTAACCTTTGAACTAATCCGTTCTTTCCAAGAACGTCATCGATTGTTTTACACTTTTTTATCTCTGAATTGTAATCAAAATTGATATCATTTTTTCTTGCCATAGAAAATCCTCCTAAAATTTATATAGTATATTATTCCAAATCTACCAACTAATCATACAAAAAAAGAGTAGATAGATTTGTTTTTTACACAAATCTATCTACTTTCCCATAATAATAGATAATTCTATTCATTCTCTTAAGTTTAAATATATAAATAATGAACGATACATCATAGCACACTTAAAACTCCCCCTGGTAAATCCACCTGGGGTAGTTTTTTTATATTAAAATACCCCATAGATAATTTTATTTATTCACTGTACTATCTCTAATAATTAACTTAATTGGTAATATAGTTTTTTCATTTACCTCTATATTATTATATTTAGCATCAATTAATTCAATTGAAAGCCTTGCCATTTCTTTGATTGGCTGATGTACAGTAGTTATCCTCGGTGTTGTTAATTGTGATATATCAACATCATCAAAGCCAACTAATTTAATATCTTCCGGTATCCTAATTTTTATTTCATTACAAACTTGAATAACCTGTGCAGCTATTAAATCACTACTTGCAAATATTCCATCAACACCTTCTATTTCATTTAGTGCTGCTTTTATATAATCGTAATAATTCATTTGATTATATGTATCTATATCATATTTCTTTATAAAATACTCAATCTCATTTTTACTACATACATCTATAAAAGCTTTTTCTCTATTATCAGCAGGCATTTCTTCATCTATTACTCCACTAAGGTGTAATATTTTTTTGCATCCACATTCTATTAAATGCTCTGTTGCAAGCTTTCCACCTTGATAATTATCACATTGAATTCCAAGCTTACCTTCTTCAAAATTTTTCTCTAATAATACTACTGGAATACCTCCTGTATTAATCTTATTAGATTCAACATTTCCACTACATATAATTATCCCTGCAACTCTATTACTTTTACACATATCTAAATATTGCTTTTCTTTTTCAGCTTTTTCTTTACTATTACATAATATTATCTTGTAATCTTTTTTAGCTGCTTCATTTTCTAAATTACTTATTAATTTTGCAAAGTATGGGTGAGATATATGAGGTACTATAACTCCAATTGTATTACTTTTTTGTTTTGTTAAGGAACGTGCTATTTCATTAGGCTGATATCCCAGTTCATCCATAGCTTCATGAACCCTTTTCTTTGTTTTTTCACTAATATATCCTCTATTATTAATAACACGTGATACAGTGGTTGGAGTAACACCTGCTAACCTTGCAACATCTACTATCGTAGCCATCTATTTATTCACCTATCTCATTAAAATATTATTTATAAATCATTTATTAAATCAACTTTAAGTATATCATATTTATATACCATATATTAATAGTAAGCAAATATATTATTTATCATATCAACATAAATTACTAAAAAAAATTAACTGTATTGAAACTATTTGTAATTTCTTTATTTCAATACAGTTCATATATCTTTTTATACCTTATAAATTTTTTATCGCATCTGATATTACATCAGCTAAATCTTCAGCCTGAGGAACAAATCCTAACTTATCAATAAATGCATGAGCCATACCTTTATATCTATAGCAAGTAACATCAACGCCGGCATCTTGAAGCTGCTTTGCATAAAATTCTGTTTGAATACGAAGTCCATCAAATTCTGCACCTACTAAAATTGCTTTTGGTAAGTTAGCATGTGATTTTGCCATCATAGGACTCACGTATGGATCATTAACTAAATCAAAGCTAGGTAAATAGCTTGCCAACATTGGATCACTTAAGTCTTTGCTAGGTCTTCCTAAACCAGTCAATGGTCTCACCTTTTCTTCTAATTCTGTAGCAATCTCTATCATATCTTCTGACCACTTATATCCTTGAACACATGCATTTCCTATTGCTACTGCTGGATAAATTAAGACCTGTAATGCAATCATAGGTACTTCTTCATCTCTTGCTTTTAATGATATGGCTGCAGCATAGTTACCACCAGCACTATCCCCTGCTACTGCAATTTTACTTTTATCTATTCTATATTTTTCAGCATTATCATATATATGCTTTACTGCATAATAATTATCATTTAATCCATTTGGATATGGCTTTTCTGGAGCTAGTGAATAATCTACATTAAAGACTACACAGTTAGCTTTTTCTGCAATCAATTTGCAGAAATTTTCTACTACATATGTAGTTCCTCCAATCCATCCACCACCATGGAAAAACACTAATGCTTTATTATTTTTATTTCTATCTAAATTTCTTGGATAGTAACGCCATAATCCTACTTCATTTCCACTATCAGTAATAGTTTCAAACTTTGTATAAATTTCAACTGTATTTAAGTTATAATTAGGGAATCCCATACTATCTCTAATCGTCGAAATTACCATATCTAATGTAGTCATTTCATCATTTTCCATAGATTTATCTACATTTTCTTTTACATCTTTCTGATTCTCTTCTTTATCATTGCTTTTACTTGCCCAATGTTCATCCATTATTTCCTTTTCACATGGATCTAAGTAACCATCTCTTTTTTCTCCAGGACTTGGTTTAAATATTATCTTAACCCCATTATTCTCTATTATATTTACTTCATTTTTTAACACTTCTAAATATTTTTCTGGATATTTTCTCATAAATACTCCCTCCTACCTTTATCACTTTTATTATACCATTAACGTTTACATAGTTCTAAATATTTATATTTTAATAATATAGTTTATATATGTAAAAAAACTGGACCACAAAGGTCCAGTGTACTACATTATCTAACTTCATTTAAGAATTTTTCAATTCTCTTTAAAGCTTCCATTATATTTTCCATAGATGATGCATAGCATGCTCTAATAAATCCTTCACCACATTCACCAAATGCATTACCTGGAACTGCTAGTACCTTTTCTTGTAGCAATAACTTTTCACAGAACTCATCAGATGTCATTCCTGTTGACTTAATACATGGGAATACATAAAAAGCTCCTAATGGTTCAAAACAATCTAATCCAAGTTTTCTAAATCCATCAACCAAGACCCTTCTTCTTCTATTATATTCCTTCACCATCTTACTAACACTTTCATCGCCATTCTTTAATGCTTCGATTGCTGCAAATTGTGCTGTTGTTGGTGAACACATTATTGCATATTGATGAATTTTCTTCATAGCATCTAAAAGAATGTGATGTCCACATAAATATCCCAGTCTCCATCCTGTCATAGCATAAGATTTTGAAAATCCATTTATAACAAGTGTTTTATCCTTAATTTCTGGGAAACTTGCTATAGATACATGTGGCTTATCATAAGATAATTCTGCATAAATTTCATCAGAAATAACTATTACATCCTTATCTTTTAATACTTCCACTACCGGAGCTAATTCTTCTCTTGTCATTATTGCCCCTGTTGGATTATTTGGGAATGGAATTATAACTACCTTTGTTTTTTCAGTAATTGCCTCTTCTAATTCTTGTGCTGTTAACTTAAAGTCATTTTCTGCTTTAAGATTTATTATCTTTGCAGTTGCTCCAGTAAATGCAGTACATCCTTTATATGCAACAAAGCTTGGTTCTGGAATAATTACTTCATCTCCAGGTCCTGTTAATGCTCTTAATGCAATATCAATACCTTCACTACCACCAACAGTAACTAAAATCTCATCCTTAGGATTATACTTTAAATCAAATTTTCTATATAAATACTTAGCTATTTCTTCTCTAAGTTCTATAAATCCAGCATTAGAAGAATAGTGAGTATCACCTTGCTCTAAAGAATATATTCCCGCTTCTCTAACATTCCAAGGTGTAACAAAATCTGGCTCTCCTACCCCTAAAGATATTACATCTTCCATTTCATTTACTATGTCAAAATATTTTCTTATACCTGAAGGAGGCATTTCTCTAACTTCTTTTCTTATCATATTTTCTAGCATCATATAAATATTACCTCCCTATTAGAAGCTTTCTTTTCTTTAAATATAGTTCCATGATCTTTATATTTCTTTAATACAAAATGAGTTGCTGTACCTATTACATTATCTTGAACTGCTAATTTTTCTGATACAAACATTGCAACTTCTTTCATTGTTTTTCCTTCTACTATAACCGTTAAATCAAATCCTCCTGAAGACATTAAATAACAGGCTTTAACTTGATCAAAGTTATATATTCTTTCAGCTACCTTATCAAATCCTTCTCCTCTTTGAGGCGTTATCTTAACTTCAATTAATGCAGTAACTGTTTCTTTTCCTGTATTTTCCCAGTTTATTAATGTTGTATATCCCGCAATTATGCTTTTTTCTTCATAATCTCTAATTGCTTCTCTAACTTCTTCTACTGTTTTACCTGCCATAACAGCTATTTGTTCATCAGTATATCTACTGTTTTGCTCTAAAATCTCTAAAATTTCTTCCATGATAAACCCTCCTTAAATAGTTAGTAATTTAGAGTTATTAGTTAATGTTAAAACTCCTTAAAAAGTTTTTTAATATATTTTAAAATCTGCATTAGCTGATTTTATTCCTTTACTTCTAACTATTAATTATTAACTCATAACTAAAAAAAGCCTCGTCCTTCTATAAAATAGAAGGGACGAAGCTATAAAATTCCGCGGTACCACCCTAATAAGTAAATTGCTTTACTCACTCAGTAAAATATAAATTAATTAAGCTCTTTTCTATCAATAAGTGAGCTGTACATTCGTCTTGCCAAATTTCATATATAACTTTCAGTAAAACTTGGAGACACATTCATATTTTATTCCTTATAACGTTAGGAAATACGACTTTGCCTACATTAAGAAAATTCTTAGTTCTCAACAAAGCGATTCAAAGGCTGCTTCTTAAAAGTATTATTACTAAGTTTCACCATACCTTAGCTCTCTAAAAATAATAGCTTAAAATACTCTTCCTTATCATAATCTTTAACTCTAATATTAAATAATATTTTACTAAAAGTTTAAGAACTTCTTAAAGAAAATCAAGAATTTTTAATTTAAGAAATTAAATTTTCTCTTTTATCTAAAATATTAAGATGTTTCTTTATAATATTATCTATTATATCCTTTTTTAAGTCAATAATAAAACTCTATAATTCACTTTAAATTTTACCATTTACTAACTTCCCCTAACTTTCTTTATAATAGTTCACCCCTTCATATCCTAGTCTTTCTTCTTGCATTTCTAATCTCATTTTATATTCTTCCCAATTTCTATTTTCTTTAGGAGTCCAACCTATTTCTGCATATCCAAGAAGTCTTGGATATATCATATAGTCCATTTGTTCTTGTGTAGAAATTGTTTCAGTCCATAAAGGTGCTTCTAATCCTAAAGCCAAATTCTTTGGTGCATAATCTGTTACATCCCATTTATATGCTGTTTCTACTGGAATATACCCTGCCCAATCAAGTCCATATGGTGTTTTTTCATTATATTTCATATCTAAATAAGCTTTACTTGCAATTGATACTATTATTTTCATATTCTTTTTTACAGCTTCTTCATTAGAATCTTTCCAATTTTGTAGTATTACACTTGAATTTATTTCTGGGGATGTATCTATTGGATCCCAACCTATTGGTATCTTCCCATACTTTTGAGCTATTTTAGCAACTCTTCCTACAAAATAATCATAATCTTCTTTTTTAGTATTAAGTGCTTCATCTCCACCTATTTGAATATATTTAGAAGGTGAAATTTGAACAACTTCTTTTATTACATCCTCTATAAATTCATAAGTTTTTTCACTATGCGCCATAAATGAGCTAAATCCTACATCAGTTCCTGTATATAAAGGAGCCTTTTTACCATTAGGATTTAAAAATCCATAAGAAGCTAGCGCTGCATTAGTATGCCCTGGCATATCAAACTCAGGAACTATTTCAACATATCTTTGCATAGCATAACTAACAATATCCTTAAATTGTTCTTGTGTATAATATCCTCCTGGACCTCCACCAACTTCTGTACTTCCACCTATAAGGGTTAATTCTGGATATTTTTTAATTTCTAATCTCCATCCTTGATCATCACTTAAATGTAAATGTACTCTATTTATCTTATATTGTGCTGCCAAATCTATTTGTCTCTTAATTTCATCTACAGTAAAAAAGTGCCTTGCTACATCAATCATTAAGCCCCTATAGCTATACACTGGCTTATCATTAATAATTGATGCTGGAACAGTCCATTCTACATTATTAACTACTGTACTATTAGCAATTTGTGCTGGTAGCATTTGTCTTAATGTTTGTACTCCTCTTGCTATTCCCTCTGGTTTATATGCTGATATTTTAACTATTTTAGGAGTGGATAATATATTATATCCCTCTATTCCTAGTTCAGGATTTGTATTAATTGTAGTTAAGTAAATACTACCTTCTGGTGGCTTATCCCCTTTTATAATATTTAACTCAAACCCAGTAGCTGCACTTAACTTTTCTCTAAGAAAATCAGCTATCCATCGTATCTCTTCTGTTTCTTCATCAGTAATTCCCTTGACATAAATTGAAGTATCATTAGTTAAAATAAATCTTCCTTCATTAGTTTCAATACTTATTGGTTTTGGAATAATACTAATTTTAGCTTCACTTCCTTCTGCATTAAATGTCTCTTTAACTAAATATTTTTCATTATCTAAATCTTCTTGCATTTTCATTGTACCAAAAGTGGTAACTGTTATTATTACTATAAGAACTAATGCAATATAAAAATGAGGAATTTTTTTTCTTTTCATCATTTGTTCACATCCTTAAATAAAATTCTAAACTTCACCCAAAGGAACATATTTAATTTAGTTTATCAAAACTACTTAAAGTCTTTAATTTAGCTAGTTTAATTTACATTCAATGTACTTCTTGGAAGAATATTAGAATAGTTTTCTTTTAATTAATAGCTTTCATAAATTTTATTATTTGCCATTTTTTTAATATTAATTCTTATAACTAATAAAAAAACTGCTAATATCATATTCAATATTAGCAGTATCTTAGTCTATAACAGATTTTTTGCAAATTCCATGTTATTAAATTCATTTCTCTTTATATATGCTAAAGCATCAATTAAAAATACTTTATGATGTTCTATAGTCTTTGAAAACACTTGTATAAACCCAACTATTTTCTCTTTATTATTATCCTCCCCATTTAAATATAATCCTACTAAATAAAATTTGATAAAAGCTACTCTCATCAATAACATTATATAACTATCAAATGGTGTTAATATCTCATTAAATGGGAACATATTATTATAAATAAAATTAACTAAGTAATTTTCAAATATATAATTATATTCATTTTCTATAATTTCCTCATATTCTTTAAATGCTTTTATGTATAAATTTGAATTTTCATTTATAGATTTATCACTTTCAATCTTATATCCATCTAGTATTTCTTTTGTATACTTTTTAAATGTAATACTTTCAACTTCTTTATCTACCTTTAAAATCTTAAGCATCTTTATAAAGAAATTCATTTGTATAATATAATTCATATTATCGTTTCCTAAAAGTGAATTTATATCCTCACTTGAATATTCTTTAGCTACCCTCTTAACATTATATGTACTTATAAATTTATCTATGTCCTCTAAATTATTATTAAACTGATCCTCAAGCTTATTTATAAAATCACCTAAAATATATAATCTTTCATTTAGCTTAAAATCTCTATTTTGAATTATATCTATACAAAAATCTCTTATTTCTCTAAAATATCTTAAAGGTGAATTTTGAACTTCTTTAATTTTGCTATCTATTTGTGCTGATATTATATGTTTGCCAATCGATTCTTCTTTACTAACAAATTTTATGCCTTCTTTATTTAATAAAATAAGTCTTGCTGCCTCTGGACATGCTACATCAAGAGACATTTCATAAGTATCATCTATTTTATTAGTTACTCTTGGAAAACATGTGCAAACATTTGAAAGATAATCTTCACCTAAATTTGAATGAATGACACAATAATTTTCTTCATCTAAAAACGGACATCTCTTATCTTTTTTCAATTTAACTATTCCATAATCAATATCTTCACTACTACATCTTTCATTGTTTTGAACATTCTTTTGAAACATTCTCTTCATTTCTGGATCTTTAACTTTAAAATATTTTTTAAATGTTATTTTATCTATATCAATATTCCAACCAATACAGCAACTATCCTCACATTTTCCTCCTATACATTTGAACTCTTCAAAATATCTTGGATATATTTTTTTAATATTTTTCACCATTGTTTACTTCCTTTAAACTTTCTCTATAATAATCTCGTTATAAAGTTAATTAATATTTTCTTACATGCTTTTTTATTATTAATTAAGTTATTTCCAATATTAACACCATTATATCAAACTTTTTATAGTTATCTATAAATTATCCTAACCTAACATTTATCTTATAATAAAAAGGAGTGCATAACTTATACTTTAAATTACACACCCATTAAATTTATTAATTAAATATATTCATCCCTATAAATTTCATAAGGCCTTGATGAATATACCCTGTAAACTACTTGTCCATCAAAATCTATCATATCCTTAGCCCTTTCCTTTATCCAAGGCTCCCTTATCATATCTAGAACTATATCTTTACTAAACCACCCAACCTCAGTACTTTCTTCACTTTCTCTCAATTCTCCTGAAACCTTTACTGCCAAAAAATCAAATATCACCTTAGTAGGTACAAATGTTTTATTATCCCACCCTATATATGATTTTGTGTTAGAATAAACCCCAGCAAGCTTCTTAACACTAATTTTTATTCCTGATTCTTCAAATACCTCCCTAGTTATGCCTTCAATTAAATCTTCTCCATTTTCAACTTGTCCACCTGGGAACTCCCATCCCCTATGTGGATTCTTGACCAATAAAACCTCATCCTTTTCATTAGTAACCAATGCTCCTGCTGCTACTATATGTGTTGGAAATACCATTCCCTATACCTCCATATTGTTTAATTTTATTAATAACCTAATAAATCATTAAAATTTTATTATCTTTTATAAATATATTATATAACTACTAACTAAAATATTTTTGTACAAAATTTATACAATATCTTTTTTACTATTATCGCTGTTGGTATTGCTGTTGCAAAAACAGCAGCTGCAAATACATAACCACTAACACTACCTTGCATCATTCTACTGATCATATGTCCACTAGTACATCCATCAGCCATTCTAGCACCATAAAGTAATATAAATCCTCCAATAAAGCTTGGAGCATATTTACCTAGAAATCCTTTTTTATTATCATCTAGTGTACAATATTCTATATCTCTACTAGCATCTTCTTCACCATTTTTCCTTTTGTTTTTAGATAACATATACCCTAATAGTCCACCAATTGGTATAGATAATACAAATATAAAGTCGTAGTTTATAGGATTTTTTATAGCTTTAGCTAATTTTCCTTCTGATTTATCATAATATGCATTTGAACTTGCGTAACCACTTTCTCTATTTGAATCTTCAACTATTACATCACTATCTATTGTGCTATGTATAATTCCTGACAATACAGAAAATTGAGTTGATACTCCTATTGGTTTTACAAGAAAAATGGCTATAAAAAATGATAACCCTAATATCATTGCACCTTTTATCCAATTATTTTTATTCATCTTATATTCCTCCAAAAATTTTATTTCTAATTCGTTTATACTATACAATTAAAAACAAATATTTAAAGTGATATAATCACATAATAAAAATCTTAAATTTACATATATATTATATATTTTGTATTTAATGAAATATTATGTCATTACTTAAAAATATAATTACTTATTATTTTGCTTTATCAAAAAAAATAGTAAATAAGCTAGTATAAAACAATTATATGAAATCATTTTATACTAGCTTTCTTATTTTAAAACATATATGATTTTACTATTTATTTTTAATTATTGAAATGCCTTGAGTCATTGTACCCATAGGACAATATACACACCAAGAATTAGGCTTACAAAAAATCATAGTAATAACCCCTAAAAGAGTTGATGTTAACATCATACTATAAAATCCAAATGCAAATTGTACAACCCATGGAGTTACATAAGAATAATCTATAAAATTCCATGGAAGTTTAAATATCCAAAATAATGTTATAACTTCTCGTAAGCTATTTGTATTATTAAATACTAAGTAAGTAATAAATAACATATTTAAAAACATAGCTAAGAAAAATATTAAAAATCCAACTCTAAAATATTTATCTTTTAAAAATTTAGGCATTGACTTATTTCTTGATAACTTAAACTTATTTCCTAATATATTTAATATCTGTCCCCTACCACAATATTTATTGCAATATTTTTTTCCCCCTCCAAAGATTGAAATAAGTAATGGAATTAAAAAGCATAATAAACCAAGCCATGCAAATAAAATATTAAATAGTCCAAGAACTAAATATAATGTAGAAACTATCCACATATAATCTGACCAATGCTTCTTATTTTTTATTTTCTTTTTCACATTAATTTTATTTTTGCTATCACTCACTTCTATAGGTTTAATTTCTATCGCATTTGCAGGACATGCCTTTGCACATTTACCACACCCTACACACTTATTAATATCTACTTTTGAAATAATACCTTTATAAATAGATATTGCACTAAATGGACATTCTTTCTCACATCTTCCACAAGCAACACAATATCTTTCATCAACATTAGCCTTTTTCTTTATTATTTTATTTTCCACCTCATTAATCCTCCATTAAATAATAACTAACTTTAACTACAGTATATATACTGAATTCGTAACTGTACGTGACTTAATCACCCAAAATTTGTATTATGTGACTAAGTCACTTAAAATATATAATAATCATATAAAATATTAGATAAGATAATTATTATAAAACTGGAGGATTTAAATGAAAGTTATTAATAATAGAAATTATTATATAAAAGAACTTTATAAAGCTTATCCAATTTTGGAGCAAATAGATAATTATAATAAAGGTGCTTTAGTTGAAAGAGCTCTATTTAAGGAATTGTTAGCAGATGAATTGCTAAATACTAATGAAGATAAATGTGTAGGATTTCTATTTGTTATAAGTGGAACTATAAAAATTCAAAAGATTAATGAAAAAGGTGAAGAAACTAATCTTTATAACATAGAAAAAGGACAAATATGTCATGAAGCATTAAGTTGTTTTCTAAATTGCACTTCATTAAATATTATAGGAAGAGCTATGCAAAATTCTAAAATATGTATCATCCCTTTTGATATTGTGAATACTTATTTGCTTAATAATACTTTATTTTTACAATATATATACAAAGATTTATATAGTAAATTTAATGTAATAATCAATGTTAAAGAAGAAGTTAAGCATGAACCATTAACAAATAGATTAATTAAATTACTTATATCTAAAAACAGTAAAAATATTTATGTAACTCATAATGATTTGGCATTTGAATTAGATTCAGCTAGGGAAGTAATTAGTAGAAAATTAAAGCAGCTAGAAAAAATGGGATATTTAAAACTAAGCCGAGGAAAAATACAGATAGAAAAAGATTTAAATGAGTTGTTAAAGTGATATAGTCACAAACTAAATTAACCTTAACAGCTATTATATAAGCATAAAGTAATTATAAATTTAAATGTTTTTAAATTTAATGGAGGATAATATGTTTGGATTTTTTAATAAAAATAATGGCAAAGTAATTAATGTTAATGATATTGATAATTTAATAGGTAAAATTGAACTAATAGATATAAGAGAAGTTAATGAATATAATAGAGGTTCTATAAAAAGCGCAAAAAATATACCGATGCAAACACTTTTAGGTAATCCTGATAAATACCTAAAAAAAGATAGAGAATATTATCTAGTATGTCAATCTGGTGGAAGAAGTTCTATGGCTTGTAATAGTCTTAGACAAAAAGGCTTTAATGTAATAAATGTTGCAGGTGGCGTTGGCTCTTATTTAGGTAAACATAGAAGTTAAAATTAACTGTAACAATTTAATCATTAGATATTGAAATCTTAATAATTAACTATATCCAAATGAGGTGTATAAATTTATGAAAAAAAGAGTTTTAATTGTTGGTGGAGTTGCTGGTGGTGCATCAGCTGCTGCAAGACTTAGAAGAAATAGCGAAGAATATGAAATTGTAATGTTTGAAAAAGGTCCACATGTGTCATTTTCAAACTGTGCGCTTCCATATCGTTTAAGTGGAACAATACAAAGTGCAAATAGATTAGTATTAATGAGTCCTGAAAAATTCAAATCGCAATACAATATAGAAGCAAGAGTTAGTAGTGAAGTTTTATCAATAGATAAATATAATAAAGAAGTTAAAGTTAAAAATTTATTAACTGGTGAAATTTACAAAGAAAAATATGATAAACTTATTCTTTCTCCAGGGGCAAGACCTATTATTCCTAATATTCCTGGTATAGAAAACGTTAATGTTTTTACTATAAGAAATGTTGTTGATATAGATAATTTAAATAAATTTATACAGAAATTGCAAGCTAAAGATATTGCCGTTATTGGTGGTGGATTTATTGGAGTTGAAGCAGCAGAAAATTTAATTGAAGGTGGATATAATACTTCTTTAATAGAAGCTACACCTCAAATATTAAAACCTTTTGATTATGATATGGTTCAAATACTTCATAAAGAAATGACAGATCACGATGTTAATTTAATTGTAGATGATAAAGTTACTAAATTTGAAAAAGACACAGTAGTTTTAGCCTCCGGCACAAAAATTAAAGCTAATGCTGTTGTTATGGCAATAGGAGTAACACCTGAAATAGAACTTGCAAAAAATGCAGGCCTTGAAATTGGTCAAACTGGGGCTATAAAAGTTGACGGTAACTATAAAACTAGTGATAATGATATTTATGCTGTTGGAGATGCTATTGAAGTATATAATGCATTAACTCATAGTTTTACTAAATTATCGTTAGCAGGTCCTGCTCAAAAAGCAGCAAGAAGTGTTGCTAATAATATAAGTGGACAGGTAACTACAAATAAAGGTTATATTGGATCAAGTGCAATTAAAGTATTTGATTATAATGCAGCATCAACAGGTTTAAACGAATCTTTAATTAATTCATTAGGAATGAATATTAACTATGATATAGTGAGAATCTCAACAAATGATAAAGTTGGTATAATGCCAAATTCTGCACCTTTACACTTTAAACTTCTATTTGAAGTTCCAACCGGAAAAGTTTTGGGCGCACAAGCTATTGGTAAAGGTGATGCAGTTAAAAGAATTGATGTAATTGCAACTGCTATTAAGTTTGGAGCTACTGCTTACGATTTAAAAGACTTGGAATTATGTTATGCACCACCATTTGGAACTGCTAAAGATGTAGTAAATTATGCTGGCTATGTTGCTTCGAATCTTTTAAATGGTTCATTTAAACAAATTAACGTTGATAAAGTAAGAGAATTAGTTGAATCTGGTGCTTATATAGTAGATGTAAGAGAAAGAGCAGAATTTGAAAATGGTCATATTAAAGGTGCTATTAATATTCCTTTAAGTGAGCTAAGGGAAAGAGTAAATGAAATTCCAAAGGATAAAACAGTTTATCTTCATTGTAGAACTGGGCAAAGAAGCTATAATGCAGTCCTAGCATTACAACATTTAGGCTTTAATAATGTAGTAAATATAACTGGAAGCTTTTTAGGTTTATCCTTCTATGAAGCTTATAATGATAAATTAAAAAATAGAGAAAGTATATTAACAAATTATAATTTTAAATAATAATATTATTATTTCTAAACCTAAAAATGCTGAATCATAAATTAAAATATGATTCAGCATTTTATAGTTATTTACTAGTTTTAACCTTAACTCTTCCCCACATCATAGTTAGTAATATACCACCTAAAACTGCAATTAAATGAGCTATTATATAATTAACATATCCATTATTAGCTGAATTAACTATTGCAAATCCTGGTACTGCAGTTGTACCAAATCCTATTGCAGTTAACTTACTTATATAAATATATCCTCCTGCTAATGCAGCTGCTAGACATCCGCAAACTAATGGATACTTATTTCTTAAAGTAACACCAAAAATAGCCGGTTCTGATATACCAAATAACGTTGATGTAAATGCTGGAATACACATTTCTCTTGCCTTTACATTATTCCAATGTAATGCTAAATATCCTAGAACTGCTCCACCTTGAGCAACAACAGCTACTGAGAATATCGGATTTAAGAAGTTCACTCCTGTATCAACTAATAATTGACTTTCTATAGCTCCAAATATATGATGTAATCCTGTTATTACAATAATTTGGTGTAATCCTGCAAACACCATATATCCAAAAATCCCTAAGTTTGTAGTAGCCCAAACTAATGTTGTAGTGATTAAACTTGCTAATGTACGACCAATAGGTCCAATTATAGTAAATAATAATAATGCAGAAATAAATACTGTAAGCATTGGAGAAACTAATAATTTAACACTGTTTGCAACCTTCTTTTCAAATAATTTATCAAAATAAGCTACAACAGCTCCCATCATTAATGCAATAATAACTCCACCTTGAAATCCAACTAATTGTATTTTTAATCCTAACACACTAATTGTTTCTGGTATAATAGTTCCTTATGCTGCTGAATAAGCATCTGTTAATTTTGAATTAAGCATTATAGCACCTATAACAAGTCCTAATACTGGTCTACCACCATATCTTTTAGTCGCTGAGTAAACAACTATTAATGGTAAAATATCAAATACACTTGATGATACTATTGATATAAATCTATTTATTCCTTCAAGCCAAGGCCACATTTCAACTACAGATTGATCACCAAAGATACCTTGTTGTCCTAACAGACCTGATAATCCTAATAATAAAGCAGCTGCAAGAATTGCCGGCATTATTTCTATAAATACATCTGAAATTGATTTAATTCCTTTTTGAAATATATTTTGCTTTTCGGCCGATTTAGTCTTTATATCTGCAAGGGACATATTTTGCATATTAGTAACTTTTGCAAACACCTCATATACTTCATTAACTAATCCTGCTCCAAAAATTATTTGAAGTTGATCTCCAACCATAAATACTCCCTTAGCCATATCTACTTCATCTAAGGCCTTCATATTTATTTTACTATCATCATCTAAAACAATTCTAAGCCTTGTTGCACAATGTGCTACCCCTTTAATATTCTCTTTACCACCAATATTTTTAATAATTTCACTAGTTATATTTATATATCTTTCATTTTTATTAATAACCTTACTCATTACAAATTCCCCCTTAACTAATAACCCTAAATATCCATTTTTTACTATAGAAATCTTGCTTTACTCTTTCAATTGTTATCCCAACATTCATAAGCTCATCACCAGCAAATATCTCATCAGTTTCAACATCCTTATATAAATATTCTGGATTTAATCCCTTAAATTTTATAGTTCTAATTTGAGCTGCTGGCAAAGATAAAACCCTTACGTATGTAGCAACAAACTGTTTCTTATCTTTTGAAACAATATTCCATGCTGATTCATTTCCATCAAAAGGATTAAATATTCTATATAAATCACCAAATTGAATTATTTCTCTTATATCCTTATATTCTTTTATTTGATCTTTAACTATTTCCTTTTCTTCTTCAGTTAATTTAGTTAAATCTAATTCATATCCAAAATTTCCAGCCATAGCTACATTTCCTCTTGTTTCAAGTGGTGTTATTCTACCAACCTGATGATTGGCTACTGTTGATACATGGCATCCCATAGTTATTGGCGGATATGCTAAACTAGTCCCATATTGTATTTTAGTTCTGCAAATAGCATCAGTATTATCACTTACCCATGTTTGTGGCATATAATAAAGCATTCCTGGATCGAATCTTCCTCCTCCACTTGAGCAACTTTCAAATAATATCTCAGGAAATCTACTAGTTATTCTCTCCATAACCTCATATAATCCTAACATGTATCTATGACTTGTTTCTTCTTGTCTTTCTGCCGGTAATAATGCCGAACCTATATCCGTAATATGTCTATTCATATCCCATTTAACATAAGTTATAGGTGCTGAATCCAATATCTTGCATACTGATTCAACTATATAATCACAAACATCTTTTCTAGATAAATCTAAAACTAACTGTCCTCTTCCCATTGTATATGGTCTATTTGGCACATGAATACACCAATCCGGATTCTCTTTATATAAATTGCTTTCAATAGAAATCATTTCTGGCTCAAACCATAATCCAAACTCCATTCCCATATCTACAATCTTATTTGCAATACCTTCTATTCCATTAGGTAATTTTCTTTTATCTACTATCCAATCTCCTAAAGAAGTATTATCATCATCTCTTTTTTCAAACCATCCATCATCAAGAACAAAAAGTTCCATTCCAAGTTTTTTACCCTCTTCTGCTATTTTAATAATCCTATCTTCATTAAAATCAAAATAAGTAGCTTCCCAATTATTTATCAATATAGGCCTAACCTTATGCTTAAAATTTCCTCTACATAAGTTTTCTATATATAGATTATGGAACTTTCTTGACATTTCTCCTATTCCTTTATTGGAGTAAATCATCACAACCTCTGGTGTTTGAAATTCCTCACCTTGTTTTAATAACCAAGAAAAATCAAATGGATTAATTCCCATAGCGACTCTTGTATTTCTATATTGGTCAACTTGTACCTGTGCGGTAAAGTTCCCACTATATACAAAGTTAAATGCATAAACCTCTCCAGTGTCCTCATTGGTATCTTTTCTAACTAATGCCACAAATGGAGCTTGATGAGGACTACTTGCTCCTCTAGTACTCTCTACCATTTGAATTCCTGATACTATTTTTCTTCTTTCAATATTTTTCTCATTATTATGAGCACCATATAAAGTAATCATTTCAAAATCATCATCTCTAAAATCAATACTCATACTTAATGCTCTTAAAAGTCTTAAATCTTCTGCTCCTTCATTAATGAATTTAACACTTCTTGTTATTACATCTAACTCATTAAATACAGAATAAGTTAATATTACTTTCAATCCTATTATTTTATCTTCTAAATATATTTCTAAAGTATCACACTCATCATCATTCCCATAAGTTGACGGCAATCCCACTAATCCCCTTTTACCTTTAAACACTTTATATCCCGAATACCTTAAATCTGAAATCCTTGTCCCATTTTCTAGCTTAACTTGATATGCTGGAACTCTAAAATCACCATTCCCAAATCCCTGATACTCTTGTGGTATTGTATCTAAAGAAAAAGTTCTATCTTTATCATATGGATTTGGTGAAAACCCCCTATCTAAGTAAATAATCTTATTACTTCCTCTATATTCGTTTACCCTTGAACCATAATATAAGTGAGCTAAATATCCACCTTCTAAAACTTGCATAATGTAGCTTGTATTTTTCCCTTGTATATGGAATAAATATTTTTTATCATCTATCTTAATCCCCATACCTTCCCTCTTTCTTCATATCTTATTTTTTTCCACGAACTTATTGTAAACATTTTTAAAATATATTAATATGGAATTATGTTGACAAAACCTATGATTTTTGTGACTAAATATTTGATTCTGGAGGATATTATGACCTTTAATTTTTCCTATAGAAACCCTTACGATAATATTGAATTAAATCTTTATACTTGTGGGCATGAAGCTTGTAAAAGCTTGCATTCATATGGACCTGCTATACGAAGTGGTCATTTAATTCATATAGTTTTAAGCGGTAAGGGAACTTATAAAATTAATAACACTGTATATACATTATCTGCTAGAGATGCTTTTTTAATCTATCCTAATGAACTTATATATTATGAGGCTGATAAAGATGATCCATGGGAATATATTTGGGTTGGACTTGTTGGTACTAAGGTTTGTGATTATTTAAATAAAACATCAATCTCTAAGTCAAATCCTATATTTACTTTAAGAGATGATAGTTTATTGGTAAATTCCATTAATTCTATAATTGATAGTACTAAAATTGATACTAATAAAAATTTGAAAATATTATCCACACTATATAATTTTCTTTTTGAGTTATTAAATGAATTTCCTAATACAGCAAATAATAATAAAAATACTCAACAAACTTATTTAGAGGAAGCATTACTATATATTCAATTAAATTTTCAGGATAATATTTCTATTATTGATATTGCAACTCATCTATCTATTGATAGATCTTATTTGCATAGGATTTTTAAAAAGAATTTAAATATATCTCCACAAGAATATATTTTAAACTTAAGATTAGAAAAAGCTGCTGAATTATTATCAACAACTTCTTTAACTATAGGAGATATATCACGTTCTGTAGGCTATAATGATACTATGCTATTTTCTAAAACGTTTAAAAAACATAATGGCTGTACACCTTCTTTATATAGAAAATTTAACAATCATATCTAGAGTATTTCTACTAGCTATGATTGTTAAATTAAATATTTAATGAAATTGTAAAATACTAAAATAAATTACGTATTGAACACACTCTTCCTTGTAACTCAACTAGAATATTAATTCTTAATATTGCTTCTAAATTAGTACTCATTTCATTTTATGCATGAGATAATACTGGAAACATTAGATAATTCTCTCTAAAAATATTTTCTGTATCCTTCAAAATAAATAAAGTATTATTATCATCAGTCAATATACTTTTCTCATATCCATTTGTATCAATAGGTGTAAATCCTAAATTTACTTTTTTAGTTTTACTGTCCATTAAAACATTTATTACTTTATCTAAATCAAAATTTCTATCACAAAATATACCATTAATATTTAATACATCCTCTTCATACTCACAAATAGCAACTGAGTTATATTCTTTAATATAATAAATACATTCTTTTAAAAATCCTAAACAGTAAAACATAATTAAATTCTTATTATCTTCAACATAAAGCTTTGAATTTACTATACTGTTATCAAGAATACTTTCTAATATTTTTTTATCTTCTTTATTATCTATATTTAATTTTCTCTTCTTAATATTAGTAGCTTCTTTAATTTTACTTATTGAATACTTATATTCATTAACTTTTTCAAATCCAAACTTAGGATAAAAATTTAATACTGTATCATTTGCTGATAAATAAATACAATCACTCTTTTCTTTATATTCACTAATTATTTTTTCAATTAAATATCTTGATAAACCTTTATTTCTATACTCATTATCAGTCATTACTGTTCCTATTTGAATATAGTTTTTCTTTTTACCTAAAACATTCATTTTCATAATACTTACAGATGCATTTGCTATTAATTTATCTCCATCTAATAATGAATATGGAATATATCCTTCTTCCCAATAACCAGCTTCATACCATTCTTTAAAGTTAAATCCATAGGTTTTATCAGTTAAATCATTTAATCTTGTTCTTAAGTTTTTATCATCTCTATAATCTTTTACAAAAGTATATTCTTTATTATTAATTAATACTTTCTCATTCATTTTCTCACTCCCCTAACATATCCCCTATAAGTATTTTATTTTAATATTATTCATAAGCATATCTATATTACTTTTAATAATATAAGTTGAGCCATAAACTTAATCATTATTCAACCTTATCACTATATTATATATTCTTCTTTAAAATGCTTTAAAAATACTGCTTGTCTTATCTGATATTGATACCTTTTCAATCTTATATCCTTTTTCATCAAGTACATTAAAAGCCATATAATCTTTCATATCAACAGTTTCACCATTAAGTTCTAGTTTATATGAAACCTCATACTCAAAATGAATATATCCATCATTTTCTGTTTCACTAGTTTTTGTAAAATTAATATCTGTAACAGCACTTGCTTCTGATATAACACTGCTATATCTAGTAAATATTCTATTAGCCATTAATAAATCAAAAGCATCATTAGTAATATATTCACCAAATATTGATTTACAATCTTCAATGAATCGTCCTGACTCTTCAAGACTTGATATATCTTTATAAGTATCATATGATACTAACTTTCTAATAAAACTTTCTACATTTTGCTCTTTTGACGAATTAGTACATCCCACTAATAATCCTATTGTTACAATACATAAAAATAAATATTTAATTCTTTTTCTCATTTTTCTCCTACCCCCAATATAGTATTTCATCTATAATTTTTATTCTAAAAAAATCGAGCCATAAACTCCATTATGACTCAAAATTATATCCTATCTAATTGATTTAGCTTAATTCAGTATTATATTATATTATATATCTTTCTTTATTTATCATTTAATTCCTTATCTAAATTTTTAACTTCATTCATTGCTTCTTCATACTTCTTTGCCTTAGCATTTGGATTTCTTCGTAATATTTTTATTGATTTTATATACACATTATTTTCAGTATTATGAATTCTACTTTCATGCATTCTTAATTTATTAATATACTCTTTAAATTCTAACTTTAAATGCTCAGTATCTTCTGAACCCCTGAAAGGCACACCCTCAAGTTTATCCATATACAATGATATTTTTTCAGATAAGCCTCTGATTTTTTCTTCAGTTATAGATAAATTCTTTCTTATAATAGCTTCTATATGCATTGCTTTTTTTGTCTTTTTCTCACTCTTCCTTTCTTGTTGGATTTCAAGTTTATCAAGTATTCTTCCTTGTAAATCCTTGATATCTTCATTAATAAAAGCTTCAACAATTTCTAATCTCTTTTTTATAACACTTACAGTTTCATTTCTTTCAGTTATTTTAACTAATACATTCTTTAAATTAATTGCTTCATTAAATGATTGGACTGCATCAACGGTAATAAAAATAGTAGCTAGATAAGCTATTATCTCAGAAACTTGATTTGGTATCATTACAACTAAATTAGCTATTTTAGGATTAGCTATCTTTACTAAAAGCACCGAAAATATTCCCCAAGCCAAAGATGATAATAAACATATATGTCCATTAATATTAAATGGCTTATCACTATAATCCCAATATCTAACATGGAATATCCTTTCCATTAACTCTCCAGTAATATACTCTAATATAGTTGCTGCAATCATTCCTATAATAAATATTAAAAAAGTATTATTTTGCACCATTATAGTTGAAACTAATACGACTATTGCTCCTGAACCATAAATAGGTAGTAGAGGGCCTTTTAAAAAACCTCTATTTATCCATTTACGCTTTTTTAATGAAACATAGCATGATTCCCATATCCATCCTGCAAAGCAATATAAATAAAATAATAAAAGCCATTGGTGTATTGTATACAATATGCCTCCTCCTCTTTCCTTTTTATACCATATTAACATATATTGTATTATATTAAAAATAAAAAAATTGCCTATAGTATAAATCTAACTCTTTAGTTTATACTATAGGCATTAAAAAACTTATATTACTTAATTCTATACATTATAGCTTCATATGGTCTCAAAGTTAAATTTTCTAATAAAGTACTTGAATCCTTGTAATTGCTTAATAAGATTTCAGAATGATTGAAATCTCCCTCAAAATTAAAATCAACTTCTTTATCATAGAAATTGCAAACAACTAATATTTTATCACCATTTAATTCTCTAACATATGCAAATATATTATTATCATCCTCACATAATAAAGTGTAATCTCCGTAGATTATAGTATCATTATGCTTTCTTATATTTATAAGCTTTCTATAATGATGGAAAATTGAATTTTCATCTTCTAGGCATTGTTTTGCATTTATAACTTCATAATTTTCATTTATAGAAAGCCAAGGCTTTCCTGTTGTAAATCCAGCATTTTCTGAATTATCCCACTGCATTGGAGTTCTTGCATTATCTCTTCCCTTAGCATAAATAGACTCCATTATTTCTTCATGAGTATATCCCTTTGAAATTCTATCTTTATACATATTTAAAGATTCAATGTCATTATACTCATTAATATCTTCAAATCTTACATTAGTCATTCCTAGTTCTTCACCTTGATATATATAAGGAGTTCCTTTCATTCCATGAAGAAGTGTAGCAAGCATTTTAGCACTTAGAACTCTATATTCCTTATCATTTCCCCACCTTGAAACTATTCTAGGAAGGTCATGATTATTCCAGAAAAGACTGTTCCAACCTTGTCCTTCAAGTTCTGTTTGCCACTTAGATAAAACTTTCTTTAATTCAAGTAATTCTAATGGTTTAAGATCCCACTTTTCTTTTCCTTCAATTTGATCTAATCCTATATGTTCAAATTGGAATACCATACTTAATTCATGTCTCTCTGGATTTGAGTACAGCTTTGCAACTTCTGGAGTAGCTCCCCATGTTTCCCCTACAGTTAACAAATCATTACCTTCTAAAGCTGCTTTATTCATTTCTTGTAGATAATCATGAAGTTTTGGTCCATTTCCTGTTATCATCTTATCTGGAACTTTACCTATAAGATCTATAACATCCATTCTAAATCCACCAATTCCTTTATCAACCCAGAAATTCATCATTTTATAAACTTCATTTCTTACTTTTTCATTTTCCCAATTTAAATCAGGTTGCTTCTTACTGAATAAATGTAAATAGTATTGACCTGTTGTTTCATCATATTGCCATGCACTTCCACTAAAACAAGATCCTAATTCATTTGGCTCATGTCCTTCTACTGGATCTCTCCATATATAATAATCTCTATATTCATTATCTTTAGATTTTTTTGCTTCAATAAACCATTTGTGCTCATCAGAAGTATGGTTAACAACTAAATCCATAAGAATCTTTATTCCTTTTTCATTAGCTTCTTTTAAAAGGTTGTCCATATCTTCCATTGTTCCAAATTCATCCATGATATCACAATAATCACTTATATCATACCCATTATCATCATTTGGAGATTTATAAACTGGACTAAGCCAAATAACATCTATACCAAGTTCCTTTAGATAATCTAATTTTTCTCTAATCCCATTGATATCACCTATTCCATCACCGTTACTATCGTTAAAGCTTCTTGGATATATTTGATACACTACTGAGCTATGCCACCATTGTCTTTCCATATTTGTTACCTCCACATTATAAAAACTCAATTCTTTTTCTTACATATTAATTTATCTAATAGCTAGCCATTGTAATATTCCCACCTCATTTAATTAAAAGATAACAACTTGCAAGCCTTTAGATACCAAATTCTAACTTAATGTGTAAATAACATCAATATTAAGCTAAGAATTCAGTTTATAATGTGATTATACATAATAATATTACTATTTTTCTTGCAAAATATAGGCTTTTTTTAACACAATAATGCTATTTACTTCATCTTCTCTTTCTTTTCCAACATTTCTATAACTTTCTCTAATCTTTTCTTTTTTGTATCTTCTTTGTTATTAAATTAAATTTTTTCATTTGTTAATTACCTCACTAAAATAAGTTTATCTAAAAAGGTTATTTACTAAATCTTTATTAATAATATCAATGTTCCAACTACAATTAATACTAACCCAACTATTGATTTTTTTGATAATTTTTCTTTTAAAAACACATAAGCAAATAATATAGTTACTAAAATACTAAGCTTATCTATTGGAACAACTATAGAAGCTAGTCCATCTTGTAATGCCTTATAATAACATAACCATGATGCTCCTGTTGCTATTCCTGACAATATTAAAAATAACAAACTTTTCTTATCTATCTTTTTTACATCACTTTGTTTTTTAGTAGCAAAAACAATAATCCATGCCATTATAAGTACGACTATTGTCCTAATTGCCGTTCCTAAATTTGACTCTACATTTTCTATCCCAACTTTACCTAATATAGAAGTTAATGAAGCAAATATAGCCGATAATAATGCATATACTAACCAAGCTTTTCCTTTAACTACTTTTTCTATGCTTTCTTTTTTTTGAATCATCAAATAAGTACCAATACCTATACCAATCATCCCAACTACCATGTTTATAGTTATATTTTCCCCTAGAAAAATAAAGGCTAATACCATTGTTAAGATTATACTACTTTTATCAATAGGTACTACCTTATTTACATCACCCAATTGCAATGCTTTAAAATAACATAACCATGATGCTCCTGTTGCAAATCCCGATAATATTAAGAATGTCAATGTTTTTCCACTTATATTTCCTATAGTTCCTTGTGATCCTACTATAAATACCATAATCCATGAAAAAATCAATACTACTATAGTTCTTATTGCAGTAGCAACATGAGAATCAATATCCTTAACCCCTATCTTAGCTAAAATTGATGTTGCACCAGCAAAAAATGCAGATCCAAATGCATATAATATCCACATATTTTTTATTTCCTTTCTTTGCATAATTCTTATTATAACATTACATTAATCTTATTCTTAACTAAAATTAAAAGAAGTGATATGAAAATTTAACTATACCACTTCTTTGCTTCATTTATATTCTATTATCATTTAAAATTCTTAAAATATCTTTCTTATTAGTTGCCACCCTTGGAATTTTAATTTGACTTTTTGAAACTCCTTTTGAGATTAAAAATTTCTTTATATTATCAAATGTATTCTTTCTAACAATATTAATGCTTATACATGATAATTTATTATTCTTTCTAAATCTTCCATAAGCTAAATTAGCTTTTTGAAGTTCTAAATCTAAAACCCTTTCAATCTCTTTTATCTTATCTTTAGATATTTCTTTATTTAATTCAAAATAAAAAACATATCTCCCAGGTGTTATTGTATTATCTGCTAATGTTGTATAATCAATTAATGATAACTTAAGTTCTTTCATAGTTTTATCTATTGAAGATCTTAAATGTTCTTCTGTTGTTTTTTCAGAAACCATATTAATAACTTGATTTTTTCTATATAAAAATTCAATTTCTGGTGAATTATTATAATAATCAACTACCTTTATTACATCACCTAATCTATATCTATAAAGTCCAGCATAGTTAGTTACTATAACCTCATACATTTCATCTACCTTTAATTCATCTATACAATAAGTTTTAGGATTGTCTTTATTACCTTCTCCTATTGGCATAAATTCATAAAATACTGTATCTGGTATTACTACATATCTTATTTTAGATATATAAGGATTAACTCCTATCATAGCTTCAGTAGCTGCATATGCTGGAGAATAAATTGGTAATGATTCAGTATAATAATCTACCATATCATCATATATTGAAAAATTAGCACCTGTTACAGCTGCGATATAAGTTATCTTTGGCCAAAGCCTCCTACATATCCCTCTAAACCCCTTTGAAAATTCTTTTTCTATTTCATCAGCTCTTCCTGCATTTGCTTTTAAATAACTATTTAATTTTTTTCTTGTTTCATCATCAATATTTAAATTCCTATTAATGCTTCCCCTTCTAATATCTTTTACCAATAACTCATTTTTATCTTCTAGAATCCTTAATGCATCTAAAACATTTGAAATAAATACACCACTTATATAAGTTAAATTTCTATCTTCAAGAGCAAATAATAGATGTAAATATAATGCTGCATTTTTATCTTTTATTTTCATTACTTCATATGGAGAAGTATATATCTTAGGCAGTATATTTTTTATTGATTCCATCCCACCTGACGTTGCAGAACATATAGGTACCCCTCCATCAGAGTAAGTAGTCATAACAGTATCTGCTAACATCAACCCTCGTCCATAATTCCATTGTTTTTTTAGATTATTATAGGCAAACCTTTCTATTAAAAGAGCCATATACTTACTTCCAACTTCTCTTGATTTTTTAGTGACAGGTATTAATTTTTGTTTACCTGTTGTTCCTGATGTATGTCCAAAATATTCAACCTCATCACTAATCAATATATTTTTTTCTCCCTTTAACATTTCATTTATATATTGCTCATAAGCTGAGTAATCTGTAATTGGCACTTTTTCTTTATATTCATTTATAGATTTTATTGAACTAAAATTATATTTTTCTCCATATTTACACTTCTTATTTTTATTTATTATTTTAAATAATACTTCTTCATTTACACTTTTTGAGTTTAATGTATATTTATTAAACTTTTTTTCTAGAATTCCTCCTGCTGAAATCATAGTACGATATAACACTTTACTTATTATGCTCATAATAAAGCACTTCCTATATATTTTTGTCATAAATAATATATGAAAGTGCTTTATAAATTGCTTATATATTTCAAACTCATTTTATTATTATATAATTTAAACTACTTTTTATGCTTAACTCTATCTCCAACAAATGTTAAAATACTTGCTAATATTATTGAAACAACAGCAGCAATTAAAACTGAAATCTTTGATACACTTAGCTCAATTTCTCTTCCTTTAAATGCTATCTCTGATACAAATAAGGACATTGTAAATCCTATTCCTGCAAGTATTGAAACCTCCAATACATCATACCAAGATGCATCTGTAGGCTTTTTAGTTATGCCTATTAAGCTTCCTAAATATCCAAAAATCATAATTCCTAATGGTTTTCCAATAACCAATCCTAATATTATTCCAATCATTAAAGGGTAATCCTTTGCTAAATTCAAACTTCCTCCTAGAGTTATCCCTGTATTAGCAAAAGCAAATAAAGGAAGTATTACAAAATTTGAAAACGGCTCAAACTTATGCTCAATCTTATAACTTAAATCCTTATCCCTATCCTTTTCATGTAAAACAGGTATACTAAATGCTAATATTACTCCGCTTAAAGTAGAATGAATTCCACTATAAAATATAGCTATCCATAATGCTAATCCTAATATTAAATATGGATATAATCTATTTCTTTTATTAAAAAATCTAACACAAAATAAAGCTGCTATTAAAATCAATGAAATAATTATTCCAGAAATTCTTATATGAGAAGAATAAAAAACACCTATTATAACTATTGATAGCAAATCATCTACTACAGCTAAGGTAAGCAAAAATAATTTTAGTGAAAACTTCAGCTTACTTTCAAGAATTGAAAAAATACCTATTGCAAATGCTATATCTGTTGATAGTGGTATCCCTGCCCCAATTTCAAATCCACTTTTAAAATTAAATAAAGTAAATATTAATGCAGGTACGAGCATCCCCCCTATAGCAGCTAACACTGGAAATGATGCTTCTTTTATATTTGAAAGTTTTCCATATACAATCTCTCTTTTAATTTCACATCCTACAACTAAGAAAAATATAGCCATTAAAAAATCATTTATGAAAACATGTAAATTAAATTCTTCTCCAATTTTCAAATCATATAAAATATAATTATAATATCTATCTAATTCAGTATTTGCTAATATTAATGCTAATATTGTAGCTCCTAATAGCAATATTCCTGGAAATGCTTCTGAACTTACTATACTTTTATAATCTTTTTTACTATCTTCCATAACTGTGCTCCTAATACATTCTTATTTTTCCTTACTGTTATATTTTGCACAGTTCTTTTCTTTTTATCCTTTGCGTAACACTTGTGATTGTGATATTGGATATGATTAAATAAAAAAAGTCTGAAACATTAATTAAATTCAATTAATGTTTCAGACTTTTAAAATTATTCTACTACTTTTTTCTTTAATACTGCTAACATTGCCATTCCTACTACAGAACCTATTACAACTGCTGCTAAGAATCCAAATGGATTTCCGATTACAGGTAATACGAATATTCCACCATGAGGAGCTCTTAATTGACAGTCAAAGAACATTGTAAGTGCTCCTGCTGTTGCAGAACCTATTACACATGAAGGTATAACTCTTAATGGATCTGCTGCTGCAAAAGGAATTGCTCCTTCTGTTATGAATGATAATCCCATAATATAGTTTGTAAGAGCTGATTGTCTTTCTCTCTTAGTAAACTTATTCTTAAAGAATGTTGATGCTAAAGCTATAGCAAGTGGTGGAACCATACCACCAGCCATTACAGCTGCCATTACTTCATAGTTTCCAGATGCAAGTGATGCTGTACCAAATACATATGCTGCTTTATTGAAAGGACCACCCATATCAATTGACATCATACCTGCAACAACAATACCTAATAATACTTTACTTGTTCCACCCATTGAGTTAAGGAAATGTGTGATTGCTTCATTTATTCCACCAAAGAAAGGATTTACGAATATCATGATTGCTCCCATTAAACCTATACCTATTAGTGGATATAATAAAGTTGGTTTTAAACCTTCTAATGATTGTGGTAATTTATCAAATATCTTCTTTAATCCTAATACTAAGTAACCACCAACAAAACCTGCAAATAATGCTCCTAAGAATCCTCCGCTAATAACAGATACTGAAGAATCAAATGCACTTGCATAAGTTGTACCTAAGTTAGCTAACATACCACCAACAAAACCAACTGCAAGACCTGGTCTATCTGCAATACTCATTGAAATATATCCTGCAAGTACTGGTAACATAAATCCAAATGATGTTTCACCTATAGTTTTTATAAATGCTGCGATTGGTGTATTCTTACCAAAGTTAGATGGATCTATACTATAATTATCTAGTAAGAATGCTATAGCTATTAATATACCTCCACCTATAACAAATGGTAACATATGAGATACACCATTCATTAAGTGCTTATATATTTGTCTTCCAAAGCTTTCTCCTTCATCTGATGATGAGCCTTCGCTATCACTTCCACCTGCATGATGATATACTGGAGCATCACCATTAGTAGCTCTAGTTAATAATTCTTCTGTTTTATGAATTCCATTTGCAACCTTAGTTTGAATAACTTTCTTTCCTTCAAATCTAGCCATTTCAACCTTCTTATCAGCTGCAACTATTATACAATCTGCATTAGCTATTTCTTCATCAGTTAAAACATTTTTAGCTCCACCTGAACCATTAGTTTCAACCTTTATTGTAATTCCCATGTCTTTAGCTTTATTTTCTAAAGCTTCTGCTGCCATAAATGTATGAGCAATTCCTGTAGGACATGCTGTAACTGCTAATACTCTATATCCACTAGCTTGTGCTTTTTGAGCTTCTTCTTTATCACTTTCAGCCTTTAACTTATCATTTTCTTTAGAATCAATAAGTTCTAAGAATTCATTAACACTCTTAGCATTAATTAATTGATCTTTAAATTCAGGATCCATTAACATCATAGATAATCTTGCTAACACATCTAAATGAAGATTATTTTCTCCTTCTGGTGCAGCAATCATAAAGAATAATTTTGCCGGTTCACCATCTAATGAATCATAATCAATACCATTAGTAAGTACCATTGCACTAAGACCAGCTTCTTTTACTGCAGTTGTCTTAGCATGAGGAATTGCTATATTATCTCCGATTCCCGTTGTGCTTAAGCTTTCTCTTGCTAATACTGCTTCTTTATAAGCTTCCTTATCATTTAATCTTCCTGTTTCATTCATTAAATCAACAAGTTTATTAATAGCTTCTTCCTTTGTTTTTACATTAGGATTAAGTGCTATACCATTCTTTTTTAATAAATCTGTTATTTTCACTTTTTAGTCCTCCTTTAAATTTAATTGATTTGATTTAATAATTCATAAACATAATCTTTTGTTGCTAAACCTTCTGAAAAAGCAGAAGCACTTCCTGTTGCTACTCCTAATTTAAATCCTTTTTCTACTTCGTTTGCTTCTAAATATCCTGCAATAAATCCTGCTACCATTGAATCACCGGCTCCAACAGAATTTTTAACCTCACCTTTTGGAACATTACATGTAATAACATCCCCATTTTCTTTAATTAGAATTGCTCCATCACCAGCCATAGATATAAGTACATTTCTTGCCCCCATATCTTTAAGCTTCTTAGCATATTCTATAATTTCATCATTTCCTTTAAGTTTTACATTAAATAAATCTCCAAGTTCATGATGATTTGGTTTTATTAAAAATGGTTTATATTTTAAAACCTTTAATAACGATTCCCCAGTTGTATCTACAATATATTTGACTCTCTTATCTTGAAGAGACTCCATAATTCTTTCATAAATATCTACTGGCATTGTTTTTGGGATACTCCCAGCTAATACTAAAATATCCCCTTCAGATAATTTATCTAACTTTCCATAAAGCTCATGTAATGCTTCATCTGAAATTTCTGGTCCTCCACCATTTATTTCACTTTCAACATCAGCCTTTATCTTAACATTTATTCTAGACATTCCATTTTTTAATTTAATAAAATCTGTATCACAGCCAAATTCTCTTACTTCTCTTTCGATTTCTTCACCTGTAAATCCAGCAATAAATCCTAAGGCTTTACTTTTAACTCCTAAATTATTTAAGACAATAGAAACATTAATTCCTTTACCACCTGCATAAACATTCTCACAAGTACTTCTATTAACATGACCTAAATTAAAATCATCCATTTTTACTATATAATCTAATGCTGGGTTAAATGTAATAGTATATATCATTATTTTTCTACCTCCAAAATTTCAGCTTCTTGTCTATATCTATTATTCTCCAAAACTGTAGTTATTATTTTAGCTTCTTTAATATCTGCAAAAGTTACAGAACTTATTTCGTCAAATTTAGAATTATCGCATAATATATATCTTTTTTTACTTCTATGCAATGCTTCGCTTTTTACCATCGCTTCTTTTATATCAGGTGTAGTAAATCCTCTTTCAATATCTACTCCATTTACACCAAAAAAGCCTTTAGTGAAATTATATTTTCTTAATGCATTAACTGTTTCAGCTCCTACTATAGCTTCTGTTGCAAGCTTAAGCTCTCCACCTAAAATATAAGTTGTACATTTTTTTTGAATAAGTTTTCTAGCATGTACAATTCCATTTGTTACAAAAACAGCCTTTGTATTGTTAATGAAATTTATCATTAGTTCAGTAGTAGTTCCTGCATCAATATATACAAAATCATTATCTTTAATTAGTGATGCTGCATATTCTGCTATTTTTATTTTTTCATTTATATTTAAATTTTGTCTATTTTCAACTCTATCATCTATAGTTGTTATGCTTATTTCTTTTATTGATGTAGCTCCCCCATGAACCTTCTTTAATAATCCGGCCTTATCTAAAGCTATCAAATCTCTTCTTATAGTTGATTCGGATGTATTTAAATATTCAACTAAATCATTTAAATAAACTACCGATTCTTTTTCTAATTTATCTAAAATTAATTTATGTCTTTCTTCTGATAACATTTACATCACTTCCTTATCTCAATAATAGCTTCTTTTTTTTAATAAGTCAATCATTTTCTTTCACATTCATTCATTTTCTTTCAACTTCGTTCATCATTTCCTCCATTTTATTTCATTTTTTCCAAAAGTACTATTTTTTATATGTAAAAATTTTAGTTGCATTTGCAACTATATTGCTCTTATAATATATTAAGTAATATATAACCTTATTAATTTTTTAAATTTAATTAGAAAGGACTTATTTAAATGAGCTGCAATAATGAATATTTAGGTAAATATATTTCTTTAATTCATAGACAAGCTAATGTATTTTTCACAAAAGAATTTAGTAAATTTGGATTTGGTAGTGGACAATATATGTTCATGATTCATTTATATAAAAATGATGGAATCAGTCAAGAAAAACTTTCTGAATTGCTTAACATAGATAAAGGCACTACTGCTAAATCAGTAAAAAAATTAGAAGAACTTGGGTTTGTAACTCGTTTTAAAGATTCAACTGATAAAAGAATAAATAGAATTTACTTAACTTCAAAAGCCTTTAATATTAAAAATGACTTTTTTTCTGTTTTAACCAAATGGGAAAACATGCTTACTAATGAATTAAGTCCTGAAGAAATATCTGAAAGCTTAACTATACTAAATAAGCTTTCTAAAAATGTAACAAGAAATAATTAATTATTAGGAGGACAAAAAAAATGGCACATCAAAATCACTTAGGTGAGGAATCTATCGGAAAATTATTATTAAAATATTCTATTCCAGCAATAATAGGAATGATGGTTAATGCTTTATATAATATTGTAGATAGAATGTTTATAGGACGTATTCCTGATGTTGGCTCCCTTGCATTAACAGGAGTAGGAATAACTATGCCTATAATGTCAATTCTTTTAGCTTTTGGCATGCTTATAGGAATTGGATCAACTGCAAATATTTCATTAAATCTTGGTCGTGGTAAACGAGATGAAGCCGAAAAACTAATTGGTAGCGCTATTACATTAAGTTTAATAGTTGGTGTTATAATTACTATCATTGGTCTTATTTTCTTAAATCCAATATTAAATATCTTTGGAGCAAGTGAAAATACTTTATTTTATGCCAAAGAATATATTACTGTAATTTTATGTGGTTGTACTTTTAATATTCTTTCTTTTGCATTAAATAGTACTGTAAGAGCTGATGGTAACCCTAAGCTAGCTTCATTAACTATGATTATTGGATGCGGGACCAATATCGTTTTAGATTATTTATTTGTTTTTGTATTAAATATTGGAATTAAAGGTGCTGCTTTTGCAACTGTTATTTCTCAAGCACTTACATTCTTTATAATACTTTATTACTATACTAAAGGAAATTCTAATCTAAAATTAAAAGTTGAAAATATGAAACTAAAGAAAAACTTAGTCATGATGACTTTTGCAATTGGTATAGCCCCTTTTGCAACCCAAATTGCTAACAGCTTAGTACAAGTTGTCGCTAATAATTCTTTAAAAGCTTATGGTAATGATTTATCTATAGGTGCCATGACTATAATAGGCTCAATTAATATGGTATTTATGATGCCTATCTTTGGTATTAATCAAGGTTGTCAACCAATTATAGGTTTTAATTATGGTGCTAAAAAATATGATAGAGCTAAAAAGACATTTATAATTGCTACTATTGCAGCTACTGTTATTTGTACAATAGGAGGTATGTTAATACAACTATTCCCTGAATTTGCAATAAGTTTATTTAATAATGATCCTGAACTTACAGCTGTTGCTATAAAAGGAGTTAGAATGTATTTATTAATGATGCCTATAGTTGGAATTAACATTGTTGCTACTAGTTATTTCCAATCTATTGGTAAAGCTAAAATGTCTATGTTTGTTAGTTTACTTAGACAAGTAATTTTATTAATTCCATTTACGCTAATTCTACCTTTATTTATAGGATTAGATGGGGTTTGGGCTGCTGGAGCTTGTGCTGATTTCTTATCTGTTGTCATCACAGCAGTTTTAATATTTAAGGAATTTAAATCATTAAACAAATTACATGAAATTCAATTAGTAGCATAATAAAACTAAACATATAAATAAAAAAAACTATTACCAAATAAAATATCTGATAAAGGAAAAGGTGGATTATATATAATCCACCTTTTTACGTAAATTTAAATTATGAACCTATTTACTTTGTACAATACTAATCAATATTTAGTATTATCAATATGTTTATAAATAATTATATTTATATAATACTTTGTTGCAATATATTATCTATTACATTATATCCTTTAACGTATATTGAGCCATTTCATTTACAAATACATTTAATGACTTGCAGATAATACCCTTAAGTTTACACTCTTTGCTTAATAGTGGGCATGTTCCTGATTCACCCATACATTCCACTAAACTTAAATTTTCTTCTGTTAATAATAATACCTTACCTAAATTAATTTCAGCTGGATCCATTCCCAATTTTAATCCACCATTTCTTCCTTTTGAAGATATTATATATTCTGTCTTTGCTAATTTATTTATTACTTTTTTTAAATGATGTGAAGATATTTCTAATCTTTCTGCCAATATATCTACTGTTGCATTTTCCTCAGAGTTTTTAGCTAAATATATTAATGCTCTAAATGCATAATCTGTAAACTTTGATAATTGCATAAACAATTCCTCCTCTTATATAAGGTAAGATAATTATACCACAAATTTAAATGTGCATTTTATTTGCACATTTAATTTTTATATGGTATATTAATATCACAGACATGAATAATAATTATTAATAGATAATGATTTTAAAGGAGAGATAAATATGTTAGATCAAAAAACTATAGATATAATAAAAAGCACAGTACCTGTTTTAAAGGAGCATGGATTAGAAATAACAACAACTTTCTATAAGAATATGTTTAAAAACAATCCCGAAGTAAAACCATTATTCAATATGGATAAACAATCTTCTGGTGAACAACCTAAAGCATTAGCGATGACTATTTTAGCTGCTGCTCAAAATATAGATAATCTACCAGCAATTTTACCAGTAGTTAAAAGAATTGCTGAAGTGCATTGTGATCGTCAAGTTACTGAAGGACATTATCCAATAGTTGGTTCAAATCTTTTAATTTCTATTAAAGAAGTTTTAGGAGATGCAGCAACTGATGAAGTCCTTGAAGCTTGGGGCAATGCCTATGAAGTTATTGCTAAAATTTTCATTGATGTAGAAAAAGAAGTTTATGATTCAAGAAAAAACTAAAGCTTAACTTATAATAATCCCATCAGTAATAATTATTACTGATGGGATTATTAAATTTATTATTTTAAATTTTCAATTCTATATCCAATTTCCTTATTGGCCAGCTCATAGCCTTCTTCAATCATTTCTTCATTACTTAAACTATTTCCTATTAAATCATCTATTGTTAATTGATTTCTATTGCTAAAATACTTATTTAAAAGCATTTCCTCTATCTCTTCTTGACTTGCGATAGAATAATCATCCAATATATGTTTTACATTAATATTATTATCTCTCAAATATCTACCAACTAATATACTTCTATGACATCTTATTGGATCTTGCATTGCCCCTAATAATGCTATTTTATATCCCTTACTATATCCTGTCTTTAACCTTTCAATTCCTCTTATAAACTCCTCTTCATTTATTACTTCTTTAAAATCTGAATAACCTTCACTATTATATGAAACCTTTCTTACTCTTTTAGCTGCTAATTCCTCTCCCATATAAATATAAACAAATCCAGCCTTAGTTAATGTATACTTAATAGTATCCTTATCAAATTGAATATTATACTTAGAATAAGGTGTACCTCTAATATCAACAACACAATTAATATTATAGTGCCTTAACATATCAATAAGCCTTTCTACTGTATAATTCGAATGTCCTATAGTATATATTTCCATATGCTCATCCTTCCTCTATATTTTATATCTATCTTATTTTTAACTAATATTCTTTGTAATTATAAAAAAAATACTTAAATGATACATTATTATCATTTAAGTATTTTTCAATGGTATTATTTTATCATCTTATTCATCAATATCAATAGCAGAAACTGGACAAGCATCTCTTGCTTCTATTGCATCGTCTTGTAAATCACTTGGAATATCTCCTGTTATAGCAACTGATTTTCCATTATCGTTCATACTAAATACATCTGAACAGACTGAAACACATACTTCGCATCCAATACAAGTATCTTCATTTACCCAAGCTTTCATAAAATAACACTTTCCTTTCTATATAAAATATCTTTTATTTAATACTTTTATAGGTTTCCCTTACCTGTAATTTTTAGTCTAAAAAATAGCTATAAATTCAATGGCAATTATATCCACTATATTTATAGCTATATTTCATCTCTATACATTATTTTTCATTTAATTTATTCATTACTTCATTTAAATCTAATCCATGAATATAACAAGCCTGCTCTAAAGTCTCCATTGTTGCCGATGGACATCCTAAACATCCCATTCCAAATCCACTTAAAATATCAGCTGCCTTTGGATTAATTTCTAATATTTCACCAATTGTATTATATTTATTTATCATTTCGTTATACCTCCAATTAATATCTTTTTTCTAACTCTTCTAAAATTGATATATATTTGTTCTTTATCTCTTCATTATTAATTTCATAATTTTCACATTCATCATCTATAAGCTTTATTACTTCATCATTTAAGTTTCTCTCTGCGAACTTATAAATTACCCTATCTTCTTTATCTATGTGACGTATTAATAAATGTGTATATGAAATTGCATTTGCTATAACATCTAGCTTTGCCTCTTCCTCTCCAGCTTTTACTTTTTCTAATGCAGCTACTAACTCTCTCACATGTAATCTTCCTAAATCATGTTCTACAAGCATCCCTTGATTAACTGCTTTCTTTGCAGGCTCTCCTAACTCTTCTACCATTTTAATAAAAAGTATTTTTTCTTCCTTTTTGTGATGATGATTATCAGCATAATTTCTAATGAAATCTATTATCTTATAAAAATCCTCATATATAATTTCTTCGTTATTTAATATTTTAAAACAACATTTTCTTATTACTTGTAACATCCTAAGAATATACTTATGTTCTTCATTCATTATTTCTATAGCCTTCATTCACTGTACTCCCTTTATATCTTTCTCAATATTGCTTTAACTTATATTATTACTATACAGTAAATTGCTATTTTATTTCGTAACAAACGTTACATTTTCAAAAAATAATTTAATTTCATATATTATCTTATTTATCTAATAAAGGTACTTAAATAATTATCTATCATTTAAATACCTTTATGCTATTTCACTATTATATTTCTTGTTTCAAACAAGTCTTTAAATCATCTTCAGGTGTACTTATACTCCTTAAATCAAAAGTATCAACTAAATATTGAAGAACATTTGGACTTAAAAATGCTGGAAGTGTAGGTCCTAAGAATATTCCTTTAATTCCAAGTGATAATAATGCTAACAAATCAGCTACAGCCTTTTGTTCATACCAAGAAATAATTAATGACAATGGTAAACCATTAACGTCAGTTCCAAAAGCATCTGCAAGTGCTGTTGCAATTCTAACTGCAGAATACGCATCATTACATTGCCCTACATCTAAAAGTCTTGGAAGCCCTGCCACTTCTCCAAACTCCAATTTATTAAATCTATATTTACCACAAGCTAAAGTAAGTATTATACAATCATCTGGCACCATCTTTGCAAATTCAGTATAATAATTTCTGCCTGGTCTAGCCCCGTCACATCCTCCAATTAAGAAAAAGTGTCTTATCTTCCCTTCTTTAACGGCATTAACTATAGTTTCTGCATTACTTAAAGTTGCATGATGGCCAAACCCAACTAATATTTCATGTGGTTCTTGATCTTTATCATATCCTCCAAGTTCTAAAGCTTTATTTATTATTTCAGTAAAGTCCTTTTTACCATCCTTATCTTTACCTATATGCTTTACTCCATCCCATCCAACAACACTAGTTGTAAATATTCTATCTTTATAAGTTTCCCTTGGTCTCATAAGACAATTAGTTGTCATTAAAATGCATCCTGGAATATTATCAAATTCTTTTTGTTGATCTTGCCAAGCACCACCAAAATTTCCTACAAGATGAGGGTATTTCTTTAGTCCAGGATATCCATGACTAGGTATCATTTCTCCATGAGTATATATATTTATTCCCTTTCCCTCGGTTTGTTCTAACAACATTTCAAGGTCTTTTAAATCATGACCAGATACTATAATAAATGGTCCTTTTTTAATATGAACATTTACTTTATGTGGTGTTGGATTTTCATAAACTGTAGTATTAGCCTCATCTAGCTTTTTCATTACTGCAACACTCATATCACCAGTTCTCATGGTCCATCTTATTAATTCTTCTACTGATAAACTATCATCAGTGGTTGCTTCTAATGCTCTTACATAAAAATTATCAACTTGATCATCATAATATCCAAGTTCCCTTGCTTGATGACCATATGCACTTATACCTTTCAATCCATAAACTATTGTTTGTCTTAGTGAACGTATATCTGGATCAAGATTTTGATCATACATTATTCCAGCTTTTTTTGCATCTTTTAACATATCAGCCTTTGTTTCACTTAAGTTATACGTAGCATGATCTGTATCATTTTTAATTTTTCCTACTTGTTTTCTTAATTTTTCTTTTATTTTTTGAGACTCTTTAAGCATTTCAACATGTACATCTGCATCAAAATTTACGTTTGTTAAAGTTGTAAATAATGAATTTTCAATAAATATTACAATATTCTTATCTACATTCTCCCCTTTTTCAACTATTTCTTTTGCGTAACAACTTATACCTTTTATTTGATATATAAGTAAATCTTGAAGTGCTGCAACTTCTGGTGTCTTACCACATACCCCCATTTTAGTACACCCTTTACCACCAGCTGTTTGTTCACATTGATAACAAAACATTGGATATTCCATTGCCATATTATTTTCCATTAATCTTCCTCCTACATTTTAATCATTTTCTATAATTTCATTTATATAATTCCACTAAAATGTAAAAATTATAATTAAAATAAAAAAGTAGCTAAATAGAAATTAATATATAATTCCTAATTCAACTACTTTAATTGTATTAATATTTATTTTTAGTTTATTTTGAACATTACTTCTTACTAAATATAATAATTATACACTTTCATTTATTCCTTTAAGTTCATATGCTTTCTTTAATAAAATAGGTGTGATTATTGCACATACTATTACCATTATTATAACAGCAGGTAAAAAATAAGTATTCATAATTCCCATTTTCATTCCTTTGTTAGCTATTATAAGTGCTACCTCTCCCCTAGCCATCATACCAGTTCCAATTTGTATAGCTTCACTTTTATTAAATCTACAAATTTTTGCTCCAATCCCACATCCTATTACTTTAGTTAGCATTGCAACTACTACTAGTACTATTGTCATTATTATAATTTCAAAACTCATTTTAGGTATTTTCATATTTATTCCTATACTTGCAAAGAAGATAGGTGATAATAGCATATATGAAATTATATCAAATCTTCTTGAAATATATGCAGTTTCCCTGTTTCTTGATAATACTAATCCTGCGGCAAATGCACCTGTAATATCAGCTACTCCAAAGAACTCTTCAGCTATAAATGCCATTAATAAACAAATAACAAATGCTCCAATAACAAACCTTCTTTTATCTACATCATATTTTTCTATCCACTTTCCAAAAAACACATATACCAAATAACCAATAACAAGTGTAAAAACTAAAAATCCTATAATTTTTAATAATACTACTCCAATATTTATAGATTGATCAGCCATACTTGTTATTACTGTTAAAACTAAAATTCCTAAAATATCATCTATAATTGCAGCACCTAAAATTACGTTTGCCGATTTTTCGCTCATTTTACCTAATTCTCTAAGTGCCTCAACAGTTATACTAACAGAAGTTGCAGTTAATATAGCTCCTATAAATACATTTTGTAAAAAGGCACTAACAGTTGTTAAACTTCCATCATTAAAAATGTATGCAACAGCTGTACCTCCAATTAGTGGTATTAACACCCCCATGCTAGCAACAATAAATGCTGATTTGCCTACACTTTTTAACTGACTTATATCACTTTCTAAACCTGCAGTAAACATTAATACAATCACTCCAAGCTCTGCTAGCATACTTATAAAATCAGTTTCTTTTAAAACATTTAACACTGATGGTCCTAGTATAACTCCCGCAAGCAATGCACCGACAACTTGTGGTAAATTAAATTTTCTTGTTATTAATCCTAATAATTTCGTACTTAATAAAATTAATGCAATATCTAATAAATATTTGTATGACATTAACCCCACCCCACTAGTAAATGTTTTTATTCCTTATGAAGTAATATATTTATATTATTTTAAATTTATACATATTAATAATATTTTATATGTATAATTTCAAAAAACATTTTATTTATACAACTATAAAGGGAGTATAGTAAATTACACTTAACTATACTCCCTTTATCTTATGATATATGATTTTTCACTCTAGTTTATTACTTTATTTTTCAAAAATAATAGTAACTTTAAATAAATCTCCATCTACACTTATATTAAACTTTCCATTTTGAAGTTCAACAAAACTCTTTGCTATTGCAAGACCTAATCCTGAACCTTCTGTATTTCTCGATTCATCACCACGTACAAACCTTTCTGCTATCGTATCTACATTAAACGTTATTTCTTCTGCAGCCATGTTTTTCATTACAATTTGAACATCATTTTCATTTTCAAAAATATCTATAAACACTCTTGAATTAGGCATAGCATACTTAGTCATATTAATTACTAAGTTTTCAAACACTCTAAATGTACGTTGACTATCTAACGGTAATATTACCTTACCTTCTGGCATATTCTTTCTAACAGATAATTTTGCTTCTTCAAGCTTATCTTCTAATTCAAGTAATGTTTGCTTCATTAAAGCTACAACATCTATATTTTCTATATTTAAAGTTATATTTCCACTCGTTGCCTTACTCATTTCAAATAAATCTTCTATTAAAACTTGAAGTCTTTGAGCTTTTCTATCTAATGTATCAACATACTGTTTACGCTTTTCTTCCGATAAATTTTCACCCTTCAATAGATCTGCATAAGTTATTATAGCTGTTAAAGGAGTCTTTAAATCATGCGACACATTTGATATCAAGTCTGTTTTCATCTTTTGACTCTTAACTTCTTCATCTACAGCTTTTTTAAATCCCTTCTGAATCTCTTTTAAATCCTCTTTAAAAGGTTCAAAAAGTCCTAAGTCTTCTTCTATATTAACATCTAATTTTCCTTGTGCAATTTTACTTGTAGCTTCTCTTAACTTACTATATTTTTCGCTTATTTTATCTACATATTTTCTTATTACGAAAAATAAAACAATTGAATACAGTATGACTACAGGAATTCCAAAAAACCAAATTGAAGTTATTATTAGTAATATAAGTGCATTTATTAATAATAATTTTATTATTAATTTATTATTTTTTTCTCTTAAATCTACTTTTGTAACTTCATCTAATGTTTTTTTGATAATTGTAACAAAGAACATTAATATTATTCCAAATATTGTTCTTCTCTTAAAGTACTCTTTAATTCCTAAATTAAATATATACTTTATTATTAATACAGCAAAGAACACAATTGCAAATCCTATAAACCAATTAATAAAGTTTAATACCCATATAACTTTTTCTGATGCAGTAAACCAATCAACATTAAATCCAACAAAATGTTCTAATTGTCCATTTAATGCAGGATGAATCATATAGCTAGAAGATACAATGAAAAGTGCTACTGTAAGTGATACTATAACTATCCAAATTTCAAATGGTATTTTTGATATCCATTTAAATAAAGGCATTTCATTTGCTCTCTTAATAGGGAATATTAATGCAGCTATCGCTACTAATGTAGCAATTATCATTACTGCCACTCCTCCTACAAGTTCATATCCATATGCCTCTGCATTTCTGATTCCCCATGATATTGAATCATTAAACACCAAATTATTAGGCACTGCATAAACAAATTCCATATTTTTAATCGGATTCATAGTAGCATTATAATAACCACTATCGTAGTAATTATCACTTAAAAAATCACTTAAAGCACTGTTCAAATAGTATTCAAAATTTTGAATATTAGCCCCCTTAATATCATTAATTGTTAGATTACCATTTTCATCAAAATTAATAGCTACATAAAATTGATATTCATCTTTCTTTATTGATGACAAATCTATATTATTTTCTATAATACCAACTTCATAATTTATATTTGTTTTTGTTATATTATTAGTTTTATCATAAGAATAATACTTCAAATTTGCGAGCTGATTATCTAATATACGATTCCAATTATTAAAATTAGAATTAAACCCATTTATAAATTCACTTTCTTCATAATCTTCATCATTATCATATATATTTTGGGGTATATTTAATAATGTTGATGCTGGATCTAATGTTCCTCCAGCTTTTTCATTTAAAGAATTATAATATGAACAATATAAAGCACCTGCTAAATTTTCTGAAAAGGCATATTCCTCAAAATAATTGTTATATGAAACGTTCTTTGCATTTTCTTCTATTAATGGATATGCTGCACACATTCCCAATGCTGCTGTTGCTATAATTGCTATAACTAATAAAGTTGCTATAACCACTTTTCCCTTGTAGTTTGATTTTTTTATTCCATTAATATTGTTTCTAGAGTCATTAAATTCTTTATTATCATTACTGCTTTTCAATTTTATATCCAACTCCCCACACCACCTTCAAATATTTCGGATTTTTCGGATTAATTTCAATTTTTTCTCTTATCTTTCTTACATGTACCATTATTGTATCTGTATTTATTGCTTGTTCATTCCATACCCTTTCATATATTTCATCCGCAGCAAATACTCTTCCTGGATTTTTTATAAGCAAAGCTAATATCTTAAACTCAATTGGAGTTAGCTTTACAGGTTTTTCATCAACAGTAACCTCTTTTGTATCAAAGTTTAATTCTAATCCTCCAACAACATAAATATTATCTTTAACTTCTGGTTCTTTTACCATATTTAAAAACCTTGAATATCTTCTTAATTGAGAATTAACTCTTGCTAACAATTCAAGTGGTCTAAAAGGCTTAGTCACATAATCATCAGCTCCTATATTAAGTCCCATTATCTTATCAACCTCTTCAGATTTTGCAGATAGCATTATTACAGGAAAATCATTATTTTCTCTAAGCCTCATAACAAAAGTTATACCATCCATTTTAGGCATCATTACATCAACTATTGCTAAGTGAATAGTTTCTTTTTTTAATAATTCTAATCCCTCTATACCATTATTAGCTATAAATACATTATATCCTTGATTATTTAAGTATGCTTCTATTGCAATTGCTATATCATTTTCATCTTCCACTACTAAAATATTGTATGAGCTCAAATTATTCATTTCTATTTACCCCACTTTTCAAATTTTTTATGAACGTTCATTTACTATAATTAAATAGTACTTTTTAAAACTAAATAATAACTATATATATTTCTAAAGAATTCCTTAACTAAGTTTAAACACTTTCCTCATATAAATTTAGCTTACCTATTATATTTTATTATAATGCACGAAATAATAGAGGCTATAAATTTATAACCTCTATCAAATCCACTTAATTATCCAATATACTTAAAAATCCCCTCACCCAAAATATAACCAGCAGAAATAAATACTCCATTCCATATAAATATCCCACATGCTGAATATATAGTATATTTTAAGAAATCCATTTTCAGTACACCAGCTGGAATAGCTATAATTGTTCTTGCTACCGGTATTAATCTACTTATAAATACCCCCATATGGCCTTTATCCTTTAAATACTTTAACTTTTCATCTATGTAATCCTTCTGTTTTGGAAATTTATTAGTATATTTTTTTAAAAGAAAGTTTCCACCGTAAAACCCTAAGAAATATAAACACCAGCTTCCTATTACTCCTGCAATAACTGAAAGAAATAAAACAAATGGAAAATTCATATTTCCTCTTGATATCCATAAACCAGCTAATGGCATTATTATTCCTGCAGGAAGCCCTGGTAAATTTAAATACTCTAAAAATACAATTACAAATATAAATATTACTCCATACTGAGCTAAATAATCCAATATACTATTCACATCCATCTGTTAATTCCTCCAATTTTATCCTTTAACCATTATATTAATTTTATAATACTATTTAAAAATAAAGAAGATAATTATAATAATCTAAAGAAATTCTTAAGAATTTAACTTCTTTCATAATAAAATATATAAAATAAGAAGTCATTACATTAATAATGTAATAACTTCTTATTCAAGTTAAAACTTATAATATTATATAATCGAAAATCCATTTTTATAAATAATATTAATTACCTATTTTTAGATCATTGATTAATTTTTGTTTTTCAAAATATACTGGTAACTCCACAATAAATGATGTGTATTCTCCAACAACACTTTCAGCATATATTTTTCCTTTATGCTCTTCAACTATGGCTTTAGCTATAGAAAGTCCCAAGCCATATCCACCTGTTCCTCTATCTCTAGAATTATCAACCCTATAAAACCTTTCAAAAATCTTTTCTAAATGCTCTTTTTCTATACCTTCACCAGTATTTTTAACTTCTAATCGAGCCTTATTCTTTTCTATATTAAGAGACACCATAATTTTTCCATTTTTATTTGTATATTTAATTGCGTTATCCATTAATATACTTATGAGCTTTTTAATTTGATCCTTTTCACCATTAATAAATATATTATCATTTATATTCTCTTCTAAAACTAATCCTTTTTCAAAAATTACTACTTCAAAAACTAGTAAAGCATCGCTTAAAATCTTACTTAATTCAAACTTAGTTACTTCACCCTTTTTCTTATTAGCATCAAGGTTAGCTAATGATAACATTTCATTAATCAAAGTAGACATTCTACTTGCTTGAGAATCAATATAATTAACCCATTTTCCTTGACTTTCTATAGTTTGTTGCTTATTTTCCTTTAATATAGATACATTAGTTTTAATAATAGTTAGTGGTGTCCTAAGTTCATGAGATGCATCTGCTATAAATTGCTTTTGCTTTATAAAAGTCTCTTCTAATGGCTTAATAGCTTTATTAGTAAAATAAATACTTATTATAAATAATACAATTAAACTTAATGATCCTACTCCAAGAAATATTTTTAATAAATTTCCTAGTACATCTTGCTGGAATGACTTACTTATTAGTACTATTATGGTTCCACTACTAATACTCTCTTTTAAATAAGCATAGCTTTCTCCATCAATCTTAATACTATCCATCTTTTTAGAGTTATTAACAACCTTTTCAACCATTGCATGAATATCTAAATCGTCAGTATTTAACCTAGAAGTAACATTAACAATTTCATTTTTTGTATCTAAATCTATTTTTATTGACATATCCATCTTATTATCTTTTGGTGAAGGCTTTTGCTGCTGTTGTGGTGACATTATATTATTCCAAAGTTGCATTTTCATATCATTATTTAAACTATAAGCGGTAGATACATATATTGTCCCAAATATACCTACAAAAACAGTAGTTAAAAGAACCATATTCATAAATATAAATTTACTTTTCAGTTTTTTGAACATTTAATTTTCCTCCAACTTATATCCGACACCTCTTACAGTTGTGATACCAGTATTTGAGTTAACATAATTAAGTTTCTTTCTTAGAAATGAAATATATACTTCTATATTGTTATATTCTGCATCTGAGTCATATCCCCATATCTTACTTATAAGCTCATCCTTTGTAACAATCGTCTTTGGTCTTTGCATAAAACATCTTATTATTTCAAATTCTTTTAGTGAAAGCTTTATACTATTACAAGGTCCTTCTAATTCATAACTTGAAATATTTAATTTAATATCTCCAACTTCTAAAATATTATCATTTATAATTTCTCCCTGTCTTCTAGTAAGTGCTCTTAGCCTTGCTAATAATTCCTCCGTTGCAAATGGTTTAGCTAGATAATCATCTGCTCCACTATCCAATCCCTTTACTCTATCTTCAATTTCTCCTTTTGCAGTTAATAAAATAACTGGTGTTTTTATATTACCTTTTCTTAACCTTTTAAGTACTTCTAATCCATTAAGTTTAGGAAGCATAATATCTAATACTATTACATCATATATATCTGTTAATCCATAATCTAATCCATCTTCACCATTATATACTGCATCAACTACATATTTATTTTTAATTAATATTTGATTAAGAGCTTCTGAAAGCTGTATTTCATCTTCAACAAGTAATAATCTCATTAATTTTTCTCTCCTTATATTCCCTTTATAATTCTTTACTAAAAGTCTACCACACAAACATAATTTTTAGTTAATTTTTAAGACTATTTTAAGGTTATGCTACTACTATAAAACTTGTAAGCTAACCTAAATTTAACCAAATTATAAAGCCAACCAAAAAACTTTACTATAAAATGGATGTGATTTTTTTATGAGTAAACCTAAACACGAATTGAAATATTTTATTAATACAGCTGACTATCTAGCTATTAAAAATAGAATTAAATATATTGCTTCATTAGACATAAATGCTAGTTCCTCTGGAACATATCATATTAGAAGCCTTTATTTTGATAATTTTAATGATAAAAGTGAAAATGATGCTATTAAATTTATAAATAACTCAGTAAAAAAACATGTAGTTAAATCTAAAACTGTTTCTGCAAATTCAGGAATTGAATTAACTATAGAAATTAGATTAAAAGAAATGTCTACACAATTTGTAAATGAATTAAGCCATATTTCAGGAGTAAATAACGTTGTTTTAGTTAGCTATAATGGCGAATATATGAGCTAAGCTAATAGGTGGTGAAAAAATGATTTCAAATAAACATTTTAATATAATTGTTGCTTTATTTATGGTAATAGCTCTTTGTTTCTCATCACTTATTATGCTATTACCCAAAAGCAGCACTTCATCTACTTCAATAGAACAACCAGATTATATTACTACAATCTTTAATGATGATTCTGTAATAGAAATAAATATTGAAATGGATGAAGATTCTTGGCAAGAAATGTTAGATAATGCTGCTTCCGAAGAATATACCGCTGCTAATATAACTGTTAATGGAACTACCTATAATAATGTAGCCATCAGACCTAAAGGAAATTCTAGTCTATCTCAACTTGTTACTGATGATTCGACCGAAAGATATAGTTTTAAAATTAAACTTGATAAATATGTTGATGGTCAAACCTTAGATGGACTTAGCAAGTTAGTATTAAATAACAATATGTCTGATACAACTTCTATGAAGGAATATTTATCTTATAAACTACTTGATTCATTAGGCATACCAACCCCAGCCTGCTCATATGCTCATATAACAGTTAATGGTGAGGAATGGGGGTTATATCTTGCTGTTGAGCCTATTGAAGAAGAATTTATTGAAAGAAATTATGGCTCTATTGATGGTAATTTATATAAACCCGAAAGTGATAACGTAGCTATGGGTGATAAAGACAATAATGAAAATAAAATTATGGATAATAATAATTTTTCTCCTTCAGAAAATACAACATCAGAAAATAATAACAAAACTACAATAGATAATCCTATAGATATGCAAAATCAATCTAATATGAATAATGGAGATTCTAGCGGACAAATGCAGATGCCTCCTGATATGAACACTGGAAATTCTACTGGAGAAATGCAGGCACCTCCTGATATGAATAATGGAAATCCTTCTAGAGAAATGCAGACACCTCCTGATATGAACAATGGAGATTCTAGCGGACAAATGCAGACACCTCCTGATATGAATAAGCAATCCACTAATGACTCTACAAATCAACCTCAAATACCTAATGGTATTGGTGGTGGAATTGGTAGAAATTCTAATGGTGCTAACCTTGTATGGAATGGAGATGATATTTCAAACTACTCTGCTATTTTTGACAATGCTATTTTCAAAACTACAGATAGCGATGATTATACTAAAATATTAGATATGATCGAACATCTTGATAGCCTTGATGATATAGAGTCATACTTAGATGTTGATGAAGTGCTTAAATACTTTGCTGCAAATACATTCTTAGTTAATTTAGATAGTTATGTTTCTAATATGAATCATAATTACTACTTATATGAAAATGATGGTATAGTAAGTATTTTACCTTGGGATTATAACTTATCATTTGCAGGATTCCAAGCTGGTTCAGCTTCAAATGCAATTAATTTTCCAATTGATTCACCTGTTTCTGATAGCTTAGAAGAAAGCCCTCTAATAGGTAAACTTTTAGAAGTTGATGAATATAAAGATATTTACCATCACTATTTAAATGAAATAGTTGAAAACTTCGTTAATAACGGCACTTTAGAAACACTAATAACTAAAACTGATTCATTAATAAGTAGCTATATTCAAAATGATGCTACTGCATTTTATACTTACGATGAATATAAAGCTTCACTATCTAACTTAATTAACTTTGGTTATGATAGAGCAACTAGTATTGCAGCTCAACTTGATGGTTCTCAACCTTCAACAAATACTGGGACTATAGAAACTACAGTAGATTTAAGTGCTATGGGACAACAAGGTGGCGGAAATGAAAAAGGTGAAATGAATAATATGAGAGGTTCATCTGATACTACTCCTCCCAATGCTGATAGTTCTACTCCACAATCAGATAATACAACTGAAAGTAGTATGAATATACCTAATAGTAATACTACAAGTAATTTCCCAGGAAATATTAGTAGTAATACTTCGGATTTAGATCCTTCAATTATGATGCAAGCAATGCAAATTATTCAAAGTTCCGAAGATGGTAGTATTACAGATTCAATTAAAACCGAATTATTAAATTTAGGTTTGACTAATGAAGAAATAACACAACTTTCATCTATTCAAATACCTAATCAAGATAATAACGGTATGCATGATATAAAAAATAATAATTTAGCAATGGGGCCAGGTAATATATCTACTGATAATACTAATTTAATAATAACTCTTTCATCAATTGTATTATTAGTAATAGCATTAGTTTTTGTATCATTCTTCAAGAAAAGAAAATACATTAGTTAATAGTTATAGTAACGAAGAAAATAATTTAGTTTACTACATTAATACAGAAAAATTGAAATATTATATTGAAGGGAATATTAAAATTGAGCCATAGAATTTAATAATTGATGGAAGATAATTTGCGTTAAGAAGATTATATGTTTGAAGCCGATAGGCAAGTTTATAATCTTTAGCAAATTATCTGAAATCAATTATATAAATTCAAAGCGAGATTTCACTGATTCCCGGAAAGATAATATTTTATTTTTTCGTTATTTTATGTGTAAACTATTTAACGCTCTTAACTTCGTATTCTTGAAATCTGTATTTTTGTCCTGTTGGATTAACTTTTCCTTCTGGAACCTCTTCAACAAACATATCGTAAGGTCTTACAAAAAGCCCACACTCTCCATATAATGCTCTATATAAAACCATAGTTTCTTGAGTTTCTGAATGTTTCACAAAATCCTCAACTAAATATAAATCGCCTTTAAAATGTCTAAATATTTTTCCTTTTAAATTAGATATATCTCTCATATTTTTTCCTCCGTAAGTAAACTTTTATTAAAATTAAAAGAAACAGTCTGCTATTAACAAACTGCTTCCTCTATTATATCACTATTTTTTATTTCAGTATTTACTTCATCTTCGTAAATTAAATACTTTCCATGAACCTTAATAAAATAATCTCCACAAAGATACAATGGATATATAAGCCATATCATAGCCACATTTACATCAAATTTATATTTGGCCCAAATAATTAAAACAGCTACAAATGAACTAACAACTAAAACTCCATTATTAATAATTAATTGTTTTATATCATTAATTTTTATAACCCTTAAATTAATCACAAATAATATAATTGTAAAAATTGAATATAATGCTGATTTTAATAAGTTTTCTATATTATAAATATCAACTCCATACTTTTTCATATAAAGCACATATTCAATCTTTTCCTTATATTCTTTTCCCATCTTACTCCAAAAATCAAAGTCAGACCACTTATTTGGTATCATATCCAATGGAATTGAAATTTTAATATTTGTAACTTTAAAAAATATAAATACAAAAGTCAGTGCCATAATAATATATATACCTACTAAAACTGGTTTATTTCTTGATTTAAATAAGCTACTTATTACTTTAATTAAAATTAATACTAAAGCAATTATTGGAAATATCATTGATATAAACTTAGCTAACATATAATATACATTACCATTAATAGCTAACTCTGAAATTCCAAATCTCATTTTGAAATCTTCTATTTTATTTAAAGTAAAATCAGTACCATCTATTGTTAAACCATCTAACGCTTTCATCGAATCATCTGGAATCTGAATAATCATATTTGATTTAGACCCCTTTAAAATTCCTCTTACAACTAATGTTCTATCATTATAAACAATTTCTCTACCTATACAGTTACTACTTCCAAATAGCTTATAAGATGTATCATTATCTATTAAACAACCTTCCAAATCATCAGCAAATAAATTAGATCCCTTAACTAATAAATTAGATGAACCTTTTATAGCTAACACATTTAATTCACTTGCACTTTTCCCTAAATCTGGGTTAGTGGCAGATTGTAGTGATTCTTCTGCCCATCCTACTACAGCTAATTCCTTTTCTGATTCTTTTATACTATTGACTAATTCTAAATTATACTTATCATTTTCAAAATAAAAGTTTAAAGTTTTATTGTTACTTTCTATATTATTTGCATAACCTAAAGATATTCCCCAGCACATAATTAAAGCAAACATAAGAATTATTCTAACTATGTGCTTTAAGTACCTTATCATTCAGTCTCCAGGCGAACTCTATCGCCATCTTCTACTGTTTTATTACTATCAATTATTATTTTATCATTTCTTCCTAATGATCCATCAGATACTGCTGCATATTCTCCGTCTCTCTTTTCAACTTTAACATCAACCTTCTTGGCAGTTAATTCTTCACCAAGTACAGTTTCCTTTTCAGTAACAACTAAAATATAATAACTATCCCCATCACCTTGTCTTAATGCTGCTAACGGAACACATGTACCATATTTTTTTGATTTACTTGAAACTATTATTTCTCCACTTTCATCAATTTCGCCTATTCCAACTGGTAAAACAACTGTAACTTTTAAGGTATCTGGATTATCATCATTTTTTGAAATAGAATCAATAGTTAAATTTTCAATAATTCCTGATGAGCCCAAATTTAAAGCAACTGTTTGTCCTTGTTTTACTAATGTTCTATTACTTTTATCAATTTCTCCAACAAATTTATATCCCTCGTTCTTATCTGCAATTGATGCTATAGTATCAGTAGTAACTCCTCCATTTTCAGCTACAACACTAGTAACTATTCCTTCTTTTTCAGAAACAATCTTTCCACTAGCATCTAGTAAAGGCTGAAGTTTTGCAAGTTCCTTATTATATTCTTCAATTTTAAGAGAATCTTTTGTATCTTGAAGTGACCTATCTAAATCAACGGTATCATTAGAATCTGCTACTGCTGAATTATATAGTTCTTTCTTTGATTCATAGTCAGCCTTTAAACTTTCTTCCATCATTGAATCTTTTTCTTCTTCACTTAAATTATTATAATTATCTAATGCTTGCTTTGCTGTATTCATTTCATTTAAAGCAGTTTGTACAGCCTTCTTTTTAGTGTTTATAGCCTTGTTGTAATCTTCCGTTGCACGTGATAAAGTCTTTTGTTCTTGTTCAATATTCTTTTTAATTTCATCAACTTTAGCTTGTAAATCATCCTTATCAAGTTCAACTAAAGTATCTCCAACCTTAATACTTGACCCAACACTTATATTTACATAATCAATCTTAAGTCCCTCAACGACTGAAATCTTTTCTTCTCTATTTTTAGCTACTACTCCTTTAGCCTTAACTTCATCTACTATTGTTTTTGACTTAGGAGTATCAACTTTAATTCTTGGTATAGTCATAGAATCTGCAGCTCTAGATAACATAGTGCATCCTATCATCAATACCAAAAAAGCAAATAAAGCTTTTACTGCTTTTTTTTGCAAAGTATCTTTTCCTTTTTTTATATATTTAAAATTTATAATCTTTTTAATCTTTTCATTTTTACTCATAAATTATCATTCCTTTACTGCTGATGCTGCAATACCTTGCTCTAAATAGCTTTGTCCTGCAAAAAATACTATTATAGCAGCTATTAATGTTACAGCAGATGCTGTAAATGCTATATCAGCATTTTCTAAAGTAATATTGGGTAAATAAATCGATAATGGCCATAATGCCTTATCTTTTAAGAATGTAAGTGGTTGTTCTATTAAATTCCAGTATTCTAAAAATTGTAATACTACTGCAGACATTATGCCTGGCATTCCTAAAGGAACACCTATCTTTGCAAAAATAACAAGTTCACTAGCCCCGTCTATTCTTGCAGATTCAATAATTGACTCTGGTATATTACAGAAGAATCGATACATTATAAATACTGAAAATGTAGAAAATATAGCTGGTAATATAATACTTGCATGACTGTCAAGTAAATGCATTGTATCTAATACTAAATAACTTGATAGCATAGTTACTTGGAATGGCATTAACATTACAACTATATAAATAGTAAATAATATTTTCTTAAATGGGAATTTATATCTAGCAAATCCCCAAGCTGCTGGAATTCCAAACAAAAGTTGTCCAGCTACAGAGAAAAATACTATTTTTACTGAATTCCAGAACATTACGAAAAACTCTGGAGTATCTAATAATAACTCTATATATGATTTTAGTGTTGGATAGCTAGGCAATAACCCCCAGCTTACAAATCCTTTTCCTTTTTCAGATAAAACTGGCCCTAAATAAGCTGTTAATTCATCTACTCCCATAAATGATCCTGCTAATAAAAATATAACTGGGAAACACATAAATATAGATATAGCAACTAATATAATAAATAATATCTTTTTCTTCATTGTATAAATCACCTCACTCTAATCTTGCTTTTCCCAAGCTCTTTGTAATAGCATAATTAAAACAAATATCACAATGGCCATAAGAACTGAAGCTGCTGCCATTTTATCAAACGATAATTCTCTAAACCAATTATTAAACAAATGTTGTAATAAGTACATACTCTTATCTGGATAATCACCAGCAACCAAGTATGCTTCTCTAAATACTTTAAAAGAATTAAGAAGTGATAAAACCGAAACTGTATATAAAGTAGGCTTTAAACAAGGCAATGTAATCTTCGTGAAACATTGTATGTTATTAGCACCATCAACTTTAGCAGATTCATATATTTCCTTAGATATAGAATTTAATCCTGCTAGCCATAAAATTATATTATAGCCAAGATTCTTCCATATATAACTAAATACTAATATCCAAAAAGCCCATCCTGTACTCATCCAATCTTGGCCAGCAATATTAAACTTATCTAAAAATCCACTTAAGAATCCATTTTGGTTAAAAACAATATTCCATATTAACACTACTGATGCAATTGGTACTGCCATTGGTATTAAAAATGCTGTTCTAAGTACCTTTGATGCTTCTGTAAATTTATTTAATGCAACTGCTAATAATAATGATAATGTTAATAATAACGGTATACATATAAGTACAAATCTTATTGTATTACTTGCGGCTAACTTAAAAGCTGCATTATTGAACACTTCAACATAGTTTTGTACTCCTGTGAATTCCCTTGAAATTGCACTTTGGAAAGATCTAATAAATACATCTAAGAAGGGAAGCAATGTAAAAATTGCTACCCCTATTAAACTTGGTAATACAAAATACAACCCTGTATATTTTGTCTTTCTCTTAATCTCTTCTTGTTCAACTTTTTTTGTCTTTGCTTTTCCTATTTTTTTTAATTGCTTTATTTTATTTTCTTTTAACTCTTCCATATTACTCCGATAAGTATAAATCCAAGTTATCTACAACTGTATTTATAGCATCCTCTAAAGATATTTCCCCTTGTGCATATGAATCAAATTGTTTTGCAACTTCTGTTAATAAAACCGTATTTACTGTAGTTCCAACATTTAAGCTTTCTATTTCACCTTTTAACTTACTTACATCTTCATCATTAGGTAATAATATATTTACTTCTTTTGAATTTCCAAATTCATCAGACCATCCCCATGTACCTTGAGTATAATGATTTGTTGCTTCATCAAGCTCTAATTCATATCCTTCTTCCTTCATCTTTTCGATAGAAAAGGCATCATTAAATTTATTTACATTTATACTAAATCCATCACTAGAATATCTATCATTAGAGTTACCATTAAGTAATGAAGTTACTATTTCTTTTGCTTGGTCTTTATTTTTTCCTTTTGCATTAATTCCAACTATGTTAGAAGGAATAAATATATTTTCTTCTCCTCTAGTTAAAACTTTATAACTAATTTCCGGAGAGTTATTTAATACAGTAACCATTGTTCCATAATCATAAGTTCCAGAAAGCCCACCCATAGCTAATGATGATGATCTATCAAATAAGAATGAATCTGCATAAATAGTTGGATTTAAATAATACTGTAAATCATATACTGCATATAGATCCTCATAATCTTCTTCACTATATTCTCCATCAACATCTTCATCAATGTACTCTTCACTATCAACACTCATATCAAAATCTTCACTATATTCCTCTAATTGTGAATACTTATCTTCCATAGTTTTCATATATGCTTCTTCATTAGTTTGAAGATAGCCATACATTTCATTAGCTTTTGTAAAGAAATTATTTAATGCTTCTTCATTTATTGTATTATCATCATTTAACCAATCATTACCGTATAAATAATATAATAAATAAACTAAAGATCTCGGACTAAAATAATTCTCAAATATCCTTTTATCTGTTTGTGTAGATAGTTTTTTAGTTAATTCAACTAATGAATTCAAATCTGAAACCGAATCTATATCTTCCTTATTACCTAGTAATATTGGATATTTAAAAGATGTTGGTATTTGATATATCTTTCCATCATTAGTATATGCATCAGCAATATTCTTAAAGATTGTTCCATCTTCAACTAAAGGATTTATTATATCACTCATATCTTCTAATAAACCTTTTTCTATATATGATTCTGCAGTTAATCCATCTAAAATTACGACATCTGGACCATTTCCAGCCATTATTTCTGTATTTAAAGTTTTAAGTGCATCTGATTGAGTTGTCCCATCACCATAATTTAATCCAATTTCATATTTAACATATGTATCTGGATGTTCTTTAGCATAGCTTGAAATAGCTTGTCTTATTGTATAATTTTCTAATAATGAGTAAACAACTAATTGATTTTCAGGAACTGAAGGAATATCTGGATCATAAGTATAATTAATAACTGATAATCCACTATTTGACCAATCACTAAATACAGCTAAGAAATTTTTTTCACCTTTTTCAACAAAGCCCATTAATTGACTTTCATTATCCCCAAAAGTAGAAATTGCACCATCTATAATCATATCTGCTTTTTCACTTTTCATATCATAAGCATATAAGCCTAAAGTCGTATAATAGTAAAGTGTATCTTTGCTTCCTGAATTAACAAAAGTCGGATAATAATTAGAATTTTCTCCTAAAGCCTCTTTTTCTAAAGCTTTTAAATTTCCTTTTTCTTTACCATTTGTAATATCATATTCAATAATTGCATCATATGAAGTTGTAATTAATGAATCTCCTACAAATACAAAATTATCTATATAATCGCTACCTTCATAAACATATTTTTCTTCAAATGTTTCTCCATCAAATTGAACAACTAACTCATTGTTACTACCAGCTGAGAAAAATACATCTCCATTAGGTGCACATTTAAAAGTATTATATCCCCATGACTCTTCACCATCATTATATGATTCAAGATCTAAATCAATATCAGTTATAGTTCCATCAGTTTCAATAACTGCATACTTAAATTCTGGCTCTTCATAGCTATAATCTCCCTCATTCATAATTTCACTATCTTCACCTTCAGTAGATAATGAATCATCAACCGCTCCTTCATCTTCTGATGGTTCAACATATGGATCAGCAAAATAATAAGACACTAAAATTCTTCCATCATTTAAATATCCAATATTATTTGTATATGTTTCCTTGCCTTCTTGTTTCGGCAATTCTATAGATTCATTTGTCCAAGTTTGTCCCCCATCTTCTGATATAAAAGCACTTTCTTTAGAAGTTTCTTCTGAATAACCAAACATTGCTATTCTTCCATCTTCTAATGTTGTTAGATTCTGAGCATATCCATTTGTTGGCGATTCATATCTTTCTTCAACATATCTTCCCATTGAAGATTTTCCGCTCCCCTTTGAACACCCTGTGATACCAACAGCTAATGTAAACGATAAGGTAATAGCCATTATTTTTTTTAAATTTTTCCCCATATTTGCCTCCAGTAAATTTTATTATTTTACATTTTATTCTATAATAACACTTTTTAATATATTTTAACATATTATTCTTTATTTTTAACATGCTAATAAATTTCTCTTTATTATTAGACTTCCACATTTACCAAAAAGTCCCATATAAATCTTATAATATAATAATTAATATTAAGTTAATTAAAACTTAATTTTTTCTTACAATTATTTTCAACAATTTATGAAAACAAAAAAAGCCAGCTTTCGCTAACTTTTATATTGCCCATTTTTTATTACCTGTAAATGAAACATTTAACCATTTATTATAATCAATATGCTTTATAGCATCATTTATTTCTTCTCTTACATTATCCATTTGATCTAAAGTTTTAAGCTTACTATCTTTATTATAAATAAAATCTATTTCAATTCTAAGTTCACGTCCAATTTTAGAAACTCTTGTTATAGATTCTTCAAAATTGTACTCTTCTTCAATTTCTTTAACTAATACATAAATATCATCATTTATTTCATCATCTGCTTTTACGCATATTACTTCTTTAAAACTCTCTATAAATCCTTTTAATGGAATTCTAATACAAATTAATGAAACAATTATTGTCATTCCTGGATCTATATATGGATTTAAGAAATTTAATTTAGTATTTGCTAATACCATTGCAACTAAAAACGCTACTAATACAGCTGCACTTAATGCTGTATCCATAAACCATTGAGTACATTCTGCTTTGATAAGTTCTGAAGATAATGCTTTTGCTTTTACTTTCATATAGTAAGAAATTCCCACACATCCTACAACCGATACAATCGAATATATAAGTGCTAATCCAAATTCTAAACTATTACCACCACTAGCTATTGTTTTTACAGCTTCAATTAATGAATATAAACACATAATTGCAATTATTAATGATTTTATAGAAATAACTATTGGTTCTAAAATATGTTTACCAAAAGGAAATTTTTCAAAATCTCTTTTAGCCATATATTTATTAATATATAAGGATATCATTGATAAAATTACGCTGATAAATGAATATAATCCATCGAATATAATCATATCAGAATCTATCGCTCATCCCCAAGCAATACCAAATAGTGCAAAGAATAACGCACCTACTACTGATATTTTTAATATTTTATTCTCTAGTTTCATTATTCTCACCTCTATTCATATATAAAATTCTAAATTTAAAAAACTAGATACTATTATAATACAGCAATCATGTCAATTTTGAAATGATTAAAATGCTATAAAATTGCAACTAATATATGCATTTTACTTCATTACATTTTTGGTAAATAGCTTAAATGTACCTATTTTATTATTAAAATGTACCTATTTTAATATTTTTTTAACATTTTATTATTATTTTTAGTTATTTTAAATCTAATTTGTTTTATATTTTGGTATTTTTACTTCATATATTTTTTATTATGATTCAAGATATTTTAATCATTATTACTACCACGTAACTATTTTTATTAGCCTCTTCAAATTAGTAGTTGATTATTACATTCCGCTTTCTAATATTACTACCTAGATTAATATTATATTTATATATAATATTAATCTGTTACATTGTACAAATTAAGTATATAATATCAATTGGAACTTATAGCTAATTATTTTTTTCTATATCAAAGTACCAAAAATAACATTAATTTAATAAAGGAGCTCATTTATAATGAAAGAATTATTTGATTTATTCTGGACCTTTTGTAAAATTGGAGCATTAACCTTTGGTGGAGGATATGCTATGCTCCCTTTAATCCAAAGAGAAATCGTCGAAAATAAAAAATGGTCCACTGAAAAAGAAATTCTTGATTACTACGCTGTTGGGCAATGCACTCCAGGCGTAATTGCAGTTAATACTGCAACTTTTATAGGATATAAACTGAAAGGAATTATAGGTGGCATTATAGCTACATTAGGTGTTGTATTTCCATCATTAATAATAATACTTATAATTGCAGCCTTTCTTCAAAACTTTGCTGACTTAGCCATAGTACAAAGTGCTTTTGCTGGCATTAGAGTTGCTGTTGTAGCATTAATTATAACCACAGTAGTAAAACTACTAAAATCATCAATTAAAGATTATTTATGTGCAATCGTAGCAATTTTAGCTTTTATCATTTCTGCATTTTTAGGTCTATCTCCTGTTTATGTAGTAATAGCTGCTGGGTTAACAGGATTTATTGCTAAAGGTTTAAGAGGTGAAAAGAAATGATATATTTAACTTTATTTTTAGAATTCTTTAAAGTTGGTTTATTTTCTGTAGGTGGTGGACTTGCAACAATTCCATTTCTATCAGAACTTGCTACAAAATACAATTGGTTTGATCAAAAAACTCTTATGGATATGATTGCAGTATCACAATCAACTCCTGGTGCTATTGGAGTTAACATGGCAACATTTGCAGGATTTAAGGCTTCTGGAATATTTGGAGGTATAATTGCTACATTAGGTCTTGTTACACCATCTGTAATAGTAATCATCATAGTCGCTCATTTCTTAAATAAATTTAAAGAAAGCCGAACTGTTGAATCTATATTTTACGGGTTAAGACCTGCTGTTGCAGCACTAATTGCGGCTGCTGGTTACGAAGTATTTAAAGTATCAATTTTAGCTTTTGATAAGTTTAACATAACACATAAAATAATAGATATAATCAATATTAAATCTACAATTTTATTAATTATATTATTATTCGCAATTACAAAATTCAAAAAACATCCTATTGTTTATATTGCTAGCGCAGCAGTAATTGGAATAATTTTTAAATTTTAAAAAATAACATTGTCCCTAATAAAACATATACTATATTAATTTTAATATAGTATGGTGGTGAATTTATGAAAGCCGATATCGTATGTGAAGGTGGTGGAGTAAAAGGAATTGCCTTATTAGGGGCAATTTATTATTTAGAGGAAAAAGGATATACATTTGAACATTTTGCTGGTACTTCAGCTGGTGCTATAGTAAGTTCATTATTAGCAGTTGGCTACACAGGAAAAGACTTAAAAAACATGTTACTAAACATAAATTTTACAGACTTCTATGAAAAAAACAAACTTACTCTTCTTCCCTTCATAGGTCCTACAGTTAGTCTATTTAAAAACAAAGGACTCTTCTCAGGAAATAACATAGAAGAATATCTCAATAATCTATACAAAGCAAAAGGAAAAACAAAATTTAAGGATATAGCCAAAAATGGTGAAAGTCCTCTTAAAGTTATAGCTTCAGATATTACAAATAAAAGACTTATAGTATTACCTGATGATTTAAAGGATTATAATATAGACCCAATGGAATTTAATATTGCTAAAGCTGTAAGAATGAGTATTAGCCTTCCTTTTTACTTCAATCCAGTTATATTAAAAAATGGAAAAGAAGCAAGTTATATTGTGGATGGTGGAATACTAAGCAATTTTCCTATATGGCTTTTTGATGTTGAAGGCACTCCTAAATGGCCTACATTTGGATTAAAACTTCTTAGTGATAATGATTTAAAGAAAAATCATCCTAATAATAGTAATTTAATAACTTACTCTTGTGATCTTATTGACACTATATTAGCCAATAGCGATGAAGCATTTTTAAATAATAAGGATTCTGTTAGAACAATAAAAATACGAACCTATAACATAGGCACAATTGATTTTGCTATATCAAAAGATCAATACTTAACACTATTTAATTCTGGATATAAATGTGCTAAAGAATTCCTTGCCAAATGGAACTTTGACTCTTATATCTCTAGATACAGAAGCGACAATAGAGGTCACTATTATTATTAAAATTTATATTTATCTAATAAACTACAATAATTTAGTTAATTGTTGTAGTTTATTTCTCAATATTTATATATAGAGAAAATATTTTTTATAACCTCCTCTACTAAATGATCATATTATATAAATAAAATTACTTATCAGGAGATTAATATGACCTCTATTATCCTATATGGATTATCCATTTTTTTATTAGTTTTATCCTTTATAAAAGATAAACCTAAAACAAAGAAGGCATTAATTAGTGCATTAAAATCCTTTGAAAATATTATGCCTCAATTTCTTTTTATTGTAGTTACTGTTGGTATATTACTGGCTTTTCTTAGTGCTGATACAATTTCAAAAATCATAGGTGCGAATTCTGGATTTTTAGGTATAATTCTTTCAGCAATTCTAGGTTCAATTACAATGATGCCAACTTTCGTGGCTTTTTCACTTGGTAATACCTTACTGTCAAGCGGTGCTGGATATGCACAAGTTGGTACTTTAGTATCAACACTTGTTCTTGTTGGTTTAATGACGTATCCACTTGAATCGAAATATATAGGCAAGAGAGCTGCTTTTCTTAGAAATTTCATAGGATTTATTTTTTCAATAATAGTAGGACTTTTATTAGGAAGGATTATGATGATTATATGAAAGTTTTAATTAAATTTATAAAACGATACAGATCATTTTTTATTTCTTTAATTTTTCTCATTATAATTTCATTTTTTAGTTATAACGTATTTTTAAAGGTAATTAATAGTGTAACATCAAACATACTACAAATGCTATCAGTACTACCTCCTATAATGCTAATGCTTGGATTAATGGATGTATGGGTTCCAAGAGAAAAACTTATGAAATATATGGGCAATAAATCTGGAGTTATTGGAATAATTCTAGCAATGCTAATTGGCTCTGTAGCAGCAGGTCCAATGTATGCTTCATTTCCATTTACAGCTGTCTTAATAAAGAAAGGTGCAAAGTTCTCAAATGTAATAATTTTTATGAATGCTTGGTGTTTGACTAAAATCTCAACATTACTATTTGAGTTTTCTGCATTAGGTTTAAAATTTACCTTAGTTCGATTAATTATAGATATCCCTGGAGTTCTGATTATGAGCTACTTCGTTAGTTTATTAACCCCTAAAAATGAGCTTGAAAAAATATATAACGAAAAATAAGCACATAGATTAACTTATCTATGTGCCTACATTTATTTATATATATCCGAAAACTCTATAGAACATTTTTCTACTTTTGATTTTGTTAAATCTACACTTTTTACATTCTCAGTAGCTACGGTTTTCTTTGGAAGACTAATTATAAATTTACTCCCCTCATTTACCTTACTTTCTACCCACACTCTACCTTCATGCATTTCTGCAAGTGATCTTACTAATGATAATCCTATTCCACTTCCATTAAAGTTTCTTGTAAGTTTATTGTCAATTTGTTCATATCTTTCAAAAATCTTATTAATTTTTTCCTCTGGAATCCCTATTCCAGTATCTGAAACCGTTATATATACATTTTCTTTATCTGAATAAATATTAACTGATATTTTTCCATCAGCTTCCGTATATTTAATTGCATTAGATAATAAATTCAATATTATTCTTTCAATTTTATCCGGATCACATGCTATTATCTCTTCTTCAACTTCAGTATCAAATACAAGTTCAATTCCTTTATTATTAACATATTCTAAAACGGACATCGTTATATCTTCTACCACACTAACAATATTATAGTTTCCTAGCTCAATATCATAATACCCATAGTCGATTTTACTTATATCAATAATATTATTAACTAATCTAAGAAGTCTATAACAGTTTTGTTTAATTGAATTCATATATCTATCTAAATTGGCACCTTCAATTGAAATTATACTTTTATTTTCAATATTTTTATTTATTACTTGCATTGTAGCTAAAATAATATTTAATGGTGTCTTAAATTCATGTGATATATTTGAAAAGAATTGACTTTTTATACTTTCTAATTCAATTGCTTTTTCATAAGCTATTTTTTCTTCCATAATTTGCTTTTTTTCAGTTATATCCCTAGCTGTAAGTATATATACTTCACTTTCTTCAACATATCTACAATTACTTTCTATCCATCTATAACTTTCATCCTTGCATTTAAATCTAAGCTCTAATCCCTTAATTCCGTTTTTAATATTTGAATTTCTTATATATGCTAAAACTTTAAATACATCATCTTCATGAACAAAATTGCTCCACTCTGATAAAGTAAGTTCTTCTTCACTCCATCCTAAAAGTTCTTTGCAACACTTACTTACTTTTTTAACTTTCTTGTCAGTACCTATAATAGCCATAAGATCAACTGATATTTCAAAAAAATATTCTAGTTGGTCATTTCTATCTAATCCTAAAAGATCTTGCATAATCTCTCGATACCCCCCGTACCATCCTCAATACTTCTTAATATTTACTAATATACCCTCTTTAAAACTTTCTAAATACATTATACATATATTTACTTTTTTCTTCAACCTTTTTTTACCAATTAGCTTATTTTTTTCTTTTTTTATGTATTTTTATTAATATAAATAATAATTAAAATTTAATTTCCATATTTTTTAATAATTAAATATTTTATTTAATTGAATAAAATTAATACTATTTTATTTTATTTTATTTTATTTTATTGTTCTTATAACTCCTGCGCAATTTCCCACTTTTCATGTTTCTTATACATATTTACTTTATTAATCTATTATTAATCCATATTTGTTAGCTATATCAACATATTTCATTAATACATGCTCCTCTTTATAAAATATAGGAAACCTCTTATTGTAGTTACCCCATATAGTGCACTCTTCTTTAGTAAAATATATACTTGAAAATAATATTTCATTTGAATTCAATCTACTTATAAAAGGAACACTGTCTAGAGTCAAGTAATAATAAATTCCACCAGTTGTATTCTTCTCTTTAAATGACTCTATAAATTTCCTATCATCTACACTTACCATCTCTACTAGTTTAACCTTGTCTTCTTCAGACAAAGAATTATAATAAAAGTCAACATAAGAACTATTAAGTCCATTTAACTTTACAGCTTCTTGTAAAAAGCAAATCATTCCCCTTTCAAAATTTTCCTCATTTATTGCACTTATTGTTTTATTCTTATATCTATTAAACCCCTCAGTAATATTATTAAATTTAATTTCAACTTCTTTTTTAAAAACATTTTCTTTAACTGAAATAAGCATTTTTCATCACCTTATATTTTCTAATATTTATATTAATATTATATTTATAATTTTACATATATACATTATTAAAAACTTTTTTTATCATATAATTATAAAATCGGTCATAATGAACTATATAATATTATTACACTAAAGTTCAAAATGCCGATTTTATAAAAACTATATTATTATAAAAAGTTATATTTGTTTAATTTTCATAAGTTCTTAAAATCCCTTCTGCAACAACTTTTCTAGTTGATCGCATATCCATTGCTTGTTTTTCTATATATCGATGAGCTTCAGCTTCAGTCATATTTAAATATTGAATCAATATACATTTGGCTCTATCAATCATCCTAATATCCTCAATTTTTTGCAAAAGCTTATTATTTTCCTTCTTCAATCTGCACATTTTATTATATGTAGCATTTGCTATTTTCAATGCACTCCAAAATATAGTTCTATTCATAGGCTTAGCTATTGTAATTACTCCAAGCTCTTCTACTTTTTCACTTACCTCATCATAAATATCTGTTCTAACAACAAGAATTACTTGTCCAATTCCGTTAGAAACTATATCTTTTGCAAATTCATCCCCAAATTCATCTATTAATGGTGCATTTATAATACATAAATCAAAATCTCTTTCAACTAAAAGTCTCCTTGCTTCCCCACCATTTGTTACTGTAACAATTTCCCCATAGGAATTTTGAGAGAGCACTTCAGTAAAAAATGACATTCCCTTTTTACTGCTCGATACTATTAGAATACTATCCAAAAATTACGCCCCCTTGCATTATCTATATTTCATGGCCTACTAATTGTTAAAATAATGTTAAATGTATTCAAAATATAGCCTTTTCATTTTTTCCTTTTCTATTGACTTATTATATTGATCAGCTTCAATTTCCTTTAACTCTATATATCTGTCTAAAACATCACTACCTATTATACTTCTAATAAATTCACTATTCTTTGCAATATCTAATGCTTCTTCTAGTGTTTCTGGCAATACTTCTATATCCTTTAATTTCTCTTCATCTAATGTATATAGATTTTCATTTATTTCCTTTGGTAACTTAAGTGAATTCTCTATTCCATATAATCCTGCTCCAAGTATTAATGAAAATGCTAAATAAGGATTTATAGCTGAATCAGGTGATCTTAATTCCATTCTTGTTTTTTCACCAGTCGCTGCTGGTATTCTAACTAACTGTGAACGATTCTGATGTGACCATGAAACATATTTAGGCGCTTCAAATTTACCAAATCTTTCATAAGAATTAACGATAGGGTTCAAAAAGGCTGTAATTTCTCTTGTCTTACTTAATATTCCCGCTATAAAACTTTCAACTTCTGCCTGTTGTCCATTTTCCTCTTTAAATATATTAGTACCATTTTTGTTTAATGATATATTTATATGCAATCCATTTCCACTCTTATTACTTATAGGCTTTGGCATAAAAGATGCATAAAGTCCTGATCTAGCAGCAATGGCTTTTACTACAGATTTGAAAGTTAAGAAATTATCTGCAGCATTAAGTGAGTCACTGTATTTAAAATCTATTTCATTTTGTCCTGGGCCTTGTTCATGATGTGAACTTTCTGGTTTAATCCCCATCTCTTCTAAGCAAAGGCAAATTTCCCTTCTAATATTTTCTCCTTTGTCAATTGGTGCCATATCAAAATATCCACCTTTATCATGAGTAATATAAGTTGCTTCACCATCTTCATCTGTTTTAAATAAATAGAATTCACACTCTGTTCCTATGTATGGTGTATACCCCTTCTCTTGACATATCCTAACAACTTTTTTTAAGATGTTTCTACTATCATATAAAAACTCTTCTTTATCTGGAGTTTTTATATCACAGAAAAATCTTACTACTCTACCTTGTTGTGGCCTCCATGGAAGAACATTAAGAGTATCTGCATCAGGAAATAATAATAAATCTGATTTTGCAACATCACCAAATCCTCTAATTGCTGAAGCATCAAATGAAACTCCTTCTTTAAATGCTCTTTCTAATTCATCAGGCATTATAGAAATATTTTTTTGTGTTCCAAACATATCGCAAAAAGCTAATCTAATAAATTTAACATCATTTTGTTTAACAAACTCCAAAACCTCTCTAACTGTATATGACATATCTCTTCCTCCAGTTATAATAATCCTATATTTTTTTACGCAAAAAAGCATCCATCAAATATTTTTAGTGTCTACAAACTTATTCATAAGTAATAATTAATCTTTAGTAGTTTTTGCAAATTTAACTTTGATTACATCTTATGATTTAAAAAAGTACTTCTAAAAAACATTTGATGAACGCCTTTGTCCATTTCTAATATTATACAATATAAGCTATTTTTTATCAATAAACTTCCACTCAAAAAATATTTTCAATTTTTTTCTAAAAAAGTATTTACATTTCATTATTTTGGACATATAATACTTACATAAACAGCAAAGGCGCTGTGGACAAATGATTGTCCACGGTGCCTTTTTTTATTTGAAGGGGGTTATAATTATGAAAGATATACCAAATTTATTTGGAAGCTTAGTTTTTAATGATAGTGTTATGAAAGCAAGGTTACCAAAAGAAACTTACAAATCACTTAAAAATACTATTCAAGCTGGTAAACCACTTGACTTAGCAGTTGCTAATGTTGTTGCTAATGCAATGAAAGATTGGGCTATAGAAAAAGGTGCAACACATTTTACTCACTGGTTCCAACCAATGACTGGCATTACAGCTGAAAAACATGATAGCTTTATTTCACCAGATAAAAACGGAAATATTATAATGGAATTCTCAGGAAAAGAACTTATCCAAGGTGAACCAGATGCTTCAAGCTTTCCATCAGGAGGCCTTAGAGCTACATTTGAAGCAAGAGGATACACTGCATGGGATCCTACATCATATGCATTTATTAAAGATGGAACTTTATGCATCCCTACAGCATTCTGCTCATATAGCGGTGAAGCTTTAGATAAGAAAACTCCAGTATTAAGATCAATGCAAGCTTTAAATAAGCAAGCTTTACGTATATTAAAATTATTTGGAAAAGATGATGTAAAAAAAGTAATTACTACTGTTGGTCCTGAACAAGAATACTTCTTAGTTGATAAGGAAATGTATGAAAAAAGACCTGACCTAGTATTTTGTGGTAGAACTTTATTTGGTTCAAGACCTCCAAAGGGACAAGAAATGGAAGATCACTACTTTGGAACTATCAAACCAAGAGTTTCTGCATATATGAAAGAACTTGATGAAGAGCTTTGGAAATTAGGTGTTTTAGCTAAAACTAAACATAACGAAGTTGCCCCAGCTCAACATGAATTAGCTCCTATATTTACTACTACTAATATAGCAACTGATCATAACCAATTAACTATGGAACTTATGAAATCTATAGCTAACAAACATGGACTAGCTTGCTTACTTCACGAAAAACCTTTTGCTGGTGTAAATGGTAGTGGTAAACACAACAACTGGTCAATTTCTACTGATACAGGTGTTAATTTATTAGAACCTGGTGATACTCCAGCAGAAAATGCACAATTCTTATTATTCTTAACGGCAGTAATTAAGGCAGTTGACGATTATCAAGATTTACTACGTGTTTCTGTTGCAAGTGCAGGAAATGACCATAGATTAGGTGCAAACGAGGCTCCACCTGCTATAGTATCAATGTTCTTAGGCGATGAATTAACTGAAATATTAAAGTCAATTGAAAATGGGACTACTTATATAGCAAAGGAAAAGAGCCCAATGGAAATTGGTGTACGTGTATTACCTAAATTCTTTAGAGATACTACAGACAGAAATAGAACTTCACCATTTGCATTCACAGGTAATAAATTTGAGTTTAGAATGCTTGGTTCTACTTTCTCAATTGCAGGCCCTAACATTATATTAAATACAATAGTAGCTGAAGAATTAAGACAATTTGCTGATACACTTGAAAAGAGTTCTAACTTTGATGAAGATTTAAATACACTAATTAAAAATACAATAAAAGATCATAATAGAATTGTATTTAATGGAAATAACTACTCTGATGATTGGATTAAAGAAGCTGAATCAAGAGGTCTTTTAAACTTAAAGACTACTCCAGATGCTCTTCCTTACTTTGTAAGCAGTAAAAATGTTGATTTATTTACTAAACATCATGTATTCTCTGAAAGCGAATTATATTCAAGATATGAAATACTACTAGAAAACTATAGTAAAACACTTCATATTGAAGCATTAACTATGATTGATATGACTAAAAAAGATATTATTCCAGCTGTACTTGAATATCAAGGTGAAATTGCTAGAATAGCTAATGGTAAAAAACAATTAATGCCTAATATTCAATGCTATTTAGAAGAAGAACTTCTTAATAAAATTTCAAAATTAGGAAACTCTCTATATAGCAAACTTGATGATTTAGAAAAATCTGTATTAGAAGCTAAAACTCATACAGATCCACTTGATACAGCTAAATACTATAGAGAATCAGTATTTATTAATATGCAACACTTACGTGGTGTAGTTGATGAGCTTGAAACTTTAGTAAGTAAAAAGTATTGGACTCTCCCAAGCTACGGAAAATTACTATTTAGCGTTGATTAAATAATATAAATGCACAATGGCGTGTATTTTACTTTAGGGATATCCCCTATAGTAAGATGCACGCCATATTTTATTTTCTTATTTATAAAAAAGTTAAAAATAGTTATAGTTTAAATTATACTTACGGATGATACCATTATAAAATCTAGCTATTATATATTTGAAAATATTACTTTTATGAGATTTAAATAATCATCATCTCTGTCTATTAAACTATTAACTTTAAATAAAAGGGGGTATTATTAATGTATTCAGCATTAGACACGATTTGGACTTTATTAGGAGCTGCACTAGTATTCTTTATGCAAGCAGGTTTTGCTATGGTAGAAACAGGATTCACTAGAGCCAAGAACGCAGGTAATATTATAATGAAAAACTTAATGGACTTTTGTATAGGTACAGTAGTATTTTGGCTTATAGGATTTGGGCTTATGTTTGGTGGAGATGGTGCTTTAATAGGAGGCCTTGACTTTTTTATACAAGGTGATTATAGTTCTTCAATTCCAACTTTTGCATTTGTTATATTCCAAACAGTTTTCTGTGCAACTGCTGCTACTATAGTATCAGGAGCTATGGCAGAAAGAACTAAATTCTCTTCTTATTGTATATATAGTTTAATAATTAGTGCTATTATTTATCCTATTTCTGGACACTGGATCTGGGGTGGTGGATTCTTATCACAACTTGGCTTCCATGACTTTGCTGGTTCTACAGCTGTTCATATGGTAGGTGGGGTTGCTGCTTTAATTGGAGCAACAATACTTGGCCCTCGTATAGGTAAATATTCTAAGGATGGAAAAGCTCATGCTATCCCTGGTCATAATTTAACAGTTGGTGCTTTAGGTGTGTTCATACTTTGGTTTGCATGGTTTGGATTCAATGGTTGTTCTACAGTTTCAATGACTGGAGATGAAGCAATAGTTACTGCAAGTAAAATATTCATGACAACAAATATAGCTGCTGCAGTTTCAACATGTATAGTTTTAATAATAACATGGATCAGATATAAAAAACCTGATGTATCAATGACATTAAATGGTTCATTAGCAGGTCTTGTTGCAATAACTGCTGGTTGTGACTTAGTTAGTCCAGTTGGTGCATGTTTCATAGGTATTTTCGCTGGATTTGCTGTTGTATTTGCAGTTGAATTTATTGAAAAAAAATTAAAAGTCGATGATCCTGTTGGTGCAGTATCTGTACATGGTGTCTGCGGTGCTCTTGGTACTATTTTAACTGGTTTCTTTGCAACTGATGGCGGATTATTCTATGGTGGTGGATTCAAATTCTTAGGTACTCAAATCTTAGGTGTTATTTGTGTTATTGCTTGGGTTGCTATCACTATGACTATTGTATTTACAGTAATCAAGAAAACCATTGGTCTTCGAGTATCAGAAGAAGAAGAAATTGAAGGTCTTGATAAGAAGGAACATGGTCTTGAAAGCTGTTATCCTGACTTTATGGCTGTAGGAGCTTCATATTCAGGTATTACCTTAAATCAATTATCAGCTTCTACCGTTCCTGAAAATACTACTATTGATAATACAGACACAATTCCAGTTGTTTATAATACATCTAAAACTGATGCTAAATTCACTAAGGTTGTCATCTTAACAAAACAAGATAGATTTGATAGATTAAAAGTTGCTTTAGATAAATTAGGAATTACTGGTATGACTGTTACCAACGTTTTAGGATATGGTATGCAAAAAGGATCTACTGATTACTACAGAGGTGTTCCTTTAGACGAAGTTACTTTATTACCTCAATTAAAAGTAGAAATTGTTGTATGTAAAATTCCAGTTGATACTTTAGTTAAAGTTATTAAGAAAGCTTTATACACAGGCAAAATTGGTGATGGTAAAATCTTCGTTCAAGATGTTGAGAATGTTATTAAAATTAGAACCAACGAAGAAGGTTATGATGCACTACAAGATGATGATGAAAAGTAAAAATATAGAACTGTATCAATTTTGATACAGTTCTTTTTTTATTTATCTACTACTATTTTTTTACATATAATATTGCATTTTATCCACATGCCATTAAATATAATCCACAAGCTTAATTTAACAATTAACATTTGTATGTTAATAATCTACAGAATAAAAAAAGAAACTCAATTGAGTTTCTTTTTTGGTGGCTTACCGGGGAATCGAACCCCGGACACCTTGATTAAAAGTCAAGTGCTCTACCGACTGAGCTAGTAAACCAAAACTGGTGCGTGTTAAGAGATTCGAACTCCTGGCCCACGCCTTAGAAGGGCGTTGCTCTATCCAGCTGAGCTAAACACGCAAATTAAGATATTATTAACTCCATATTTCTATTAGTTTATAATACTTTAAAATGGAGCGGGTAGTGGGAATCGAACCCACCTTTCCAGCTTGGAAGGCTGGAGTATTACCGATATACGATACCCGCATATGGTGACCCCTAGGGGAATCGAACCCCTGTTACCACCGTGAAAGGGTGGTGTCTTGACCGCTTGACCAAGGGGCCAGATCAACATGTACTGCTGACTACTTTTTGTATATTACAGTGTTTTTAGACAAAAGTCAACACTATTTTCAAAAATTTTTATAAAAAATTTAAAAGATTTTAATGTAAACATTTTTATCAAAGAATTTTAACATATTCTTCCTGAGTATCTATATCAACTAACTCAATTTCATCATTAATATTTACAAGTTGAAAATCATTTAAATGCCCCTTTATTATTTTTTTACCACCAATATCCCCTTCAAGTGATAATAATTCATTAATATACTTTTTAGAAAAGATAACTGGATTACCTTTATTATTTCCACTTCCCACGCAAACTATACCTTTATCGCTATTAATAAATGTATCTTTAACTAAATTTAATGTTTTTAAAGACATGAAAGGCTGATCACATACCATAAACATATATCCATCAGCATTTTTATCAAAACTTATTCCTAGCTTTATAGAACTAGAAATTCCTAAATCACTATTATCATTCATTACAACATTAATTTTAGTATTTTTTAAATTTTTTCTTATTTCTTCATATTGAGTTACACATATTATTTTATTAACTTCAAGATTAAGTGCCTTTTCGACTACATGCATATAAATAGGTTTACCCTTATATAAAGCAAGCAACTTATTTCCATTAAATCTCCTACTATTACCAGCAGCCAATAAAATTAAATTTATCTTCATAAAACCAACCTTTAATTTAGTTAATAGTTAAGAGTTAATAGTTAGGGATGAAACTCCTATCGGAATTTCTAAAAATATATATTTTCAAATTCAGCTCAATCTAAATTTATTCCTAAACTATTAACTCAAAACTCTTAACTCTTAACTATTTATTAATCATTCCCATAACTATTTTTTCAGATGTTATTGGTAGTGTTCTTATATTAACTTTTGTTGCATTGTATACTGCATGTGCTAAAGCTGGAGATGGCGTATTAATAACTATCTCTCCAATAGACTTAGCTCCAAATGGCCCTGTTTGTTCATAGCTTGATTCAAATTCAACTCTAATGTTTCCAACATCAAGTCTTGTAGGTATTTTATATTGAAGGAATGAATCATTTCTCATCTTACCCTTTTCAGTGTAAGTAATATCTTCATAAAGTGCCATACCTATTCCTTGCGCTATTCCTCCTTCTGCTTGGATTCTAGCTAAATTAGGATTTACAACAGTTCCACAATCCACTACTGCTACATAATCAATTATATCAACTTTTCCTGTTAGCTTATCTACTTCAGTTTCAACTATTCCAACCATGAATGGAGGTGGTGAAACTTCTGAATAATGTGATTCACTTTCACTTATAGTATTAAATCCGCCAACTAAAGTATTATTTGCTATATCAATTAAACTTATTTCCTTTTCATCTACTAGTGAAAATACTTTTTTCCCATCAAACTCTAAATTATCAATTGAGCATCCAAGTGCCTTTGATGCTTCTTCAATAATTCTTTTTCTCATCTTTTCACAAGTTTTAATAACAGCTCCACCTGTTATATATGTAGTACTAGATGCATAAGAACCAGTATCATATGGACTTTGGTCTGTATCAACACCATGTACAATTATATTATCTATATCACATTCTAAGCAGTCAGCTGCCATTTGAGCTAATATTGTATCACATCCTGTTCCCATATCAGCTGCACCAATCATTAATGTATAGAATCCATCATCATTAAGCTTTATTTCAACAGCCGCAGTATCTACTGACGATATCCCTGACCCTTGCATAGCCATAGCAACCCCAACAGATCTAACCTTGCCATTCCCCATATCTCTACAAGGATATTTATTATCCCAATCTATCATTTCTTTAGCTCTTGATAAGCATCTATCTAATGCACAACTATTGGCCGGTTCATTATAATATGCAGGCATTATTTGCCCCTCAGCAACCATATTCATTTCTCTCAGTTTAATAGGATCGATATTAAGCTTATCTGCAAGTTCATTTACAGCTGACTCTAAAGCAAACAATCCTTGAGTTGCGCCATAACCTCTATAAGCACCAGCTCCCATAGTATTTGAATAAACAACATCATATTCAAATTTATAAGCCTTTGCTCCATTATAAAGAGGCATTGATTTATGACCTGATAATCCTACAGTAGTCGGTCCATGATCACCATATGCTCCTGCATTAGATAAAGTATACATATAAATGGCCTTTATTATACCATTTTCATCTGCTCCTAATCTAACCTTTATCTCCATTTCATGTCTTGGACTACCATTAGTCATACTTTCTTCTCTTGTATAGACTATCTTTGCTGGTTTTCCAGTTTTCATTGTAACTATCGCTGGGAATATTTCAGCAACAACACTTTGCTTTGCACCAAATCCTCCACCTATTCTCGGTTTAATTACTCTTATTTTAGACTTTGGAATATCTAATGCATTTGATAATATACGTCTTACATGGAAAGGAACTTGAGTTGCACTTGTTATATTTAATCTTCCATATGTATCAAGTTCTGTAAATGCTCTGAAAGTTTCCATCATAGCTTGGCTATTTGCTTTTGTATGATAAGTTTGTTCTATTATATGAGCACATTTATTTAACTCTTCTTCTACATCTCCATAAGCAAAGTCACCCTTTGAACATATATTTCTATCTTTATCTACATTAATCCAGTCATTTAATGCAATAAAATCATCTTCTGGATGAACTATAATATCATTATCTATAGCTTCCCTAAAATCTAATACTGCATCTAAAACCTCATATTTAACTTTAATTAAATTTAATGCTTTATTTACTGCCTTTTCATTTTCCCCAGCAACTATTGCAACAGGATCTCCTACACATCTAAGTCTCTTATCTAAAATCAATCTATCATATGGACTTGGTTCAGGATAAGATTGACCGGCTGTTGTAAATCTTTTTTGTGGAACGTCCTTATAAGTTAAAATACATTCTATACCTGGAACTTTACTTGCTATGCTTACATTTATATCCTCTATTAAAGCATGAGCATGAGGACTTCTAAGTACTTTAACTATTAAACAATTACTTGGAGCTATATCATCTGTATAAACCGGCTTACCAGTAAGTAATGACATAGCATCCTTTTTTCTTATACCTTTATTAACATATTTCATTATTAGTCCTCCTTTTTAGCTTCTAAGAAATTCTTAATTGCTCTTAATTGGCTCATATATCCTGTACATCTGCAAAGATTCCCAGCTAAATAATGCTTAATTTCATCTTCCGTTGGATTAACCAATTCATTTTTCATCGCTAATACATTCATCACAAATCCTGGGCTACAGAATCCACATTGCTCTGCTCCTTGATCTGCCATAAAAGCACCAAATTCTTCTGCTTCCTCTCTTAATCCTTCAAGAGTAGTCACTTTCTTTCCATTTGCCTTCATAACAAGAGTGCTGCATGATAAAACAGGTTTTCCCTCTAAATGAACTGTACATAAACCACAATTTGCAGTTTCACATCCTCTTTTTACACTAAAGAAGCCCTTACTTCTTACATAATCAATTAATAACATATCTGCTTCTACATTGTCTTGAAAAAGTTTATTATTTATCCATAGTTTAATTTCCATAACTTCCTCCTGTAATTTCAGAAATTCCTCTGTTTATAAATACCTTAGCTAATATTTGTCTATACTCTTTACTTCCTCTCATGTTACTATCAAATTTAACATTTTCTATAACATATTTAACTACGTCATCAATTTCTTTTTGTGTTGGAACTTCACTTAAAATTTCTGTTGCATTTACATTCATAGCTTTTTGAGGTCTAGCTCCAATTACAATATTCCACTTATTATCTAATCTAGATATAGCAACTGCTAAAGTAGGAATATCAGTTGCACTGTTTCTATGAGTTAAATAAACAGCCTTTCTATTATCTTTCTTTATTATAATTCTTACTAAAATATCATTATCATAAGGCATGTCTCTATATTTAGTAAGAGGAATAATTCCACCATTAAATAATTCTACATATGTATCTAATGATAAAAGTGCTGTTAATATATCTGAAAATCCAAATCTTGAATAAATACTTCCACCAATAGTAGCGCAATTCCTAAATTGAACTCCAACTATATGTATAACTGATTTTGCTATTATCCCATTAAAATAAGAATTTAAAGATTCATTAACTTCTAACTGTCTTAATGTGCACATACAGCCTATTTTAAAATATTCTTCGTCTTCCTCTATTTTGTCTAATCCTAATTCTGATAAATCAATGGCAGTTTGAATGTTTCTTCCACCCATCTTTAACCAGCCTATTCCCCCTAAAATAACATTGTTCTTTTTTTGATTTAGTTCATAAGCTTCTTCTAAACTTTTTGCTACTACATAATTCCTAATCGTAAACAATTTTTTCTCCTCCTATAGACATAACAAATGGGCCATATCAAATTATTCGATATAAGCCCTTTTTATATTTTTTATACACTTACTGCTTTATTTTCTACCTTATCTTTTGGTAATACTAAATTTAATATTGTTGCTATAACGAATGTCATTATTATACCATTTTGTGCAAATATGTTGCTAACCCAAGTTGGTAATTGTGCTAAGGCTTCTGGAACATTACCTATTCCAACACCAATTCCTATTGCTAATGCAACTATTAAGCCGTTTCTACCATCTAACTTTTCTCTAAATAATGACTGTAATCCACTTACAAATATCATAGCAAACATTATAACTGCTGCTCCTCCTAGAACTGATTGTGGCATTACTGAAAGTACTGCACTCAATTTTGGGAAAAATCCAGCTAATATTAAAAATACTGCCCCAGTCATAATAACAAATTTATTTACAACTTTAGTTACAGCAACTAGTCCAACATTTTGGCTAAATGAAGTATTTGGAGCAACTCCAAAGATAGCTGCTATAAAACTTGAAACTCCATCAGCAACTACACCACCTGATAATTCTTTGTCAGTTGCTTCTCTATCAAGTCCACCTACTGCTATTGCAGAAATATCCCCAATTGTTTCTACTGTAGTTGCAATATACATTATTGCCATTGAAATAATTGCATCTAACCTAAATTCAAATCCCATAGCAAATGGTTTAGGTAAACTTATCCATGAAGCTTCTTTTACAGCTGTAAAGTCAACCATTCCCATTACTATTGATAATATGTATCCAACTATTATTCCTATTAAAATAGCTGATGTTTTTATAAACCCTTTAGTAAAGTTTTGTAATACTATTATTACTAAAATTACCACTGTTCCAACTATTAAATGTTTTGGTGATCCAAAATCAGCTGAACCAGCTCCACCAGCAAAATATTTAATACCTACCGGAAGTAATGAAAGTCCTATTGAAATAACAACCAAGCTTGTTACTATAGGTGGAAATAATTTTCTTAATGGCTTAATGAAGAATCCCAAAACCATTTCTAATACTGCCCCAACTAATGAAGCTCCCATTATAGCGGAATATCCATACGTTGCACCTATAGCATTTTGTGTTCCTATAAATCCTGAACTTGTTCCCATAACTACAGGTAATCCACTTCCTACTCTAAAAAATGGATATAATTGAATTAATGTTGCAATCCCTGCAACAAACATTGAATTTTGGATTAACATTGATTTTGTTTCTAATGGAATATCTAAAAGCCCACATACTATAATAAGTGGTGATACATTTCCTAAGAACATTGCTAATACATGTTGAATACCTAATGGAATAGCTTGTTTTAAAGGTACCCTTCCTTCTAATTCATAAATACTTCCTGTTTTCATCCTAAATCCCCCTATAAGTATTAATATAAATCGCGAATATTTTTTATTTTTCGTGCATTTAATGTACGTAAATCCTACTTCATGATTCTATCATACTTTTTCTAATTTGTGTATAAAAATATATTTATTTTTAGCTTTTTTTGAAATTTTTAGGTTAAAAAATATATTTTAACGGCAAAAACACAAAAATTAAAAGACAAACTACCTTTAATAGTTTGTCTTTTGCTTTTTCAGAAAAAATTTAATTTTTAAGATTATTTTTCGTTTTTTACTTTATATATTCTAAAAGTACCTTTATGGTTCCACCACAAGCCATCCCTAACTTTGCTGCTACTGAATTAGATAAATCATAACTTTCAATATATGATTTTTCTTGCTTTATTAATTCTAAAGCTTTTTCGTATGCAGCATTTTCTACACTTCCACCACCAATGCTTCCGATCAATTTCTTATCATCTGTAACTAGCATTTTTGCACCTACTCCTCTAGGAGATGAACCTACTTTATCTAAAATGCTTACCAATACCATCTTTTTATTGCTTTCATTAATAGTATTTAATATTTTTTCATCTACATTTGATAAATTACTTTTATTTTTTATTTCTATAATTTGCGCTGCTATACTTATTGCAATTTCAGCAGGCGTTTGAGCTCCTATATTTAATCCAATAGGTGCATGAATTTTTTCAATTTCTTTTGAACTATATCCTTTTTCCACTAACTGTCTTACTGAATTAGCTACCTTTGCTTTACTACCTATCATACCTAAATATTTATATTCTTTATTTAAAATTGATTCAATACATATTTGGTCTGCTCTATGTCCCCTTGTTACAACCACAAAATAGGAATTATTATCATAGTTTATCTCTTCAAGAGCTTCATTAAATTTCTTACATATTACCTTATCTGCTGATGGAAATCTTTCAGTATTTGCAAATTCCTCTCTATCATCTATTACTATAACATTAAAATCTAACATTTTTGCGACTTTATATAACTCTAAAGATATATGTCCACCACCACAAATAACTAATTTAGGCTTAGATGCAATCTGTTCTAGCATTATTTTATAAGAGTTATTAATATCAAATACTTTGTTAGTTTCTTTTAAATCTAAATTCTCAATAATCTCTTTATATTTTTCTCTATCTCTTTCATCCTCAAATATAAATTCATTATCAACTTTTAATATTTTCTTACCTATATCTAAATCATTAACGGATTCTAAAATTGTAAATATAAATAAATCTTTTTTACTCAATAAATTTTCTTTTACTACTTTGTAAAATTTCCTTTTCATACCTGCCCCCCGGAAGTTATTATATTTAAATTATTATTTATCTAAAACATATCCATATGCTCTTATTTTTCCATCTTCTTTTTCAAGATAAACACCTTGAATTTCTGGCGCAAATCCTGGGAATCTATTAATTCCTTCCTCTAAAATTGAAAAATATTTTTGAGCAACATTATTCCATCTTTCACCTGGAACTACACAAAATACTCCTGGTGGATAAGGAAGAGCTCCTTCTAATGCTATTTCTCCAACTATATCACTTAATGGAACTAACTTAGCATTATTTCTTTTTAGTTCAATACTGGCTTCATTTGGATTTATTACATATTCTGGCAAATAATCTTTTCTAAATAATAATTTTTGATAAGTTTTTGCATCATTTTTCTTATAAAAATCATGCATTTCTTGACATAATCTTCTTATTGTATATCCTTTATAACGTTCTTCATATTTAGCATAAAGTTTTGGTAAAACTTCATTTAATGGAGCATCTTCTTTTATAAGATTTTCAAATCTTACTAAATGATCCACAAGACCTTTCATTTTTGAAGTACTTTCTGCTGGTGTTAATAAAAATAATATTGAATTTAAATCATTTTTTTCAGGTACAACTCTATGATCTCTTAAATAATTAGCAAGTATTGTTGCTGGAATTCCAAACTCTTCATACTCACCAGTTTCTACATCTATTCCCGGAGTTGTTAACATAAACTTATTAGGGTCTACAAAATATTGATTTTCTCCATATCCTTCAAAAGAATGCCACTTTTCTCCCGGATAGAATTTAAAGAATTCTATATTATTCGCTATTTCTTCTGTAGGATAATCTTGCCATGGCTTTCCATTAACCACAGGAGGTATAAATGGTTTTAATAATTCACATCTTTCTAATACATCTTTTCTTGCTTCAACTCCAACCTTTATACAATCTGCCCAAAGTTTCTTTCCTGCCTCTCCATCTTGCATTCTTGCATTAACATCTAATGCTGCAAATAGTGGATAAAATGGACTTGTTGATGCATATAGCATATAAGCATTATTAAATCTTTTATGATCTACATAACGTTTTTGTCCTCTAAGATGACTATCCTTTTTGTGAATTTGAGATGTTTGTGAAAACCCTGCTTGTTGCTTATGAATAGATTGAGTAACTAATATTCCTGGATCATCAGGCTTTAACTCTAATAATAATGGTGAACACTCTCTCATCATTGGTATAAATTGCTCATATCCAACCCAAGCAGAATCAAATAATATATAATCGCAAAGATGCCCTATTTTATCAACAACTTGTCTTGCATTATATATAGTTCCATCATAAGTTCCAAGTTGTATAACAGCTAATCTAAATGGTCTTTTTTCCTTAGCTTTTTCACTATCTACTTTAGCTGCTTCTTCTCTTAAGTATTTTTCATCAAAACAGTGAGCATCTATTCCTCCTATAAATCCAAAAGGATTACGTGAAGTTTCTAAATATACTGGCTTTCCAGCATTTGAAACTAATGCTGAATTATATATAGACTTATGATTATTTCTATCAAATAAAACTAAATCTCCTGGAGAAACTATTGCATTTATTACTACTGAATTAGAAGTACTTGTTCCATTCATTACGAAATAAGTCTTGTCTGCATTATATACTTTAGCAGCATAAGTTTGAGCTGACATAGCTGGACCTTCATGTATTAATAAATCTCCTAAGTCAACATCCGCATTACATATATCTGATTTAAATATATTTTCGCCAAAGAATTCATACATAGCTCTTCCAGCTGGATGCTTCATGAAATATTGACCACCTTGATGCCCTGGACATGCAAACTGTAAATTTCCTCTTCTTGAATATTCACTTAAAACATCAAAAAATGGTGGCAATATCTCTTCTTCATATTTATCTGCAACCTTATTTAACTCTTTACTAAATTCTTCCTCATTCAATTCATTGATCTGTATTATTTTATGTACTTTATTTTTAATTTCATTATCAAATTCATCTGTTTCTGCTAATACAAATATTTCTATTCCAAATCTTGTATCATATATATCATTTATACTTTCTATATCACTTTCATTTACTACAGCAGCTGCTACATCAGTATAATCAGTTGTACCAACTTCTATGGTCTCCCTATCTGTAAAAAAGTAATTTCTAGTTCTTTCGGTACAAGCAATCTTTAATGATTTCATGCCTATTCCCCCAATCTTTTTAGTTTATATATTTATAATTTACCTAATTAGTAAAATATATTATAATATAGTTTATTAATTATCATCATAATTATATAGTTAGCATTTTTCAAAGTAAATGATATAAACTCAATATATAAAAAATAATTTTAATTTTGGTCAAATATTTATAATCATTTACATTATTTTATAAAAATAGCTAGATGATTAATCACCTAGCTTACTTCTACTTATTATTTTTTCACATATTGTCTTTTAATTTTTTGAGACGTTGTCTTTTCAAACTCATCTTTTCTTATATATACTTTATTAATTCTTTTATAGCTTGGTAATTCCCTATTATATTTATCAACAATATTTTGAATTTCCTCTTGAACATTTTTTACTTTCTTTTTGTCTAAATAATCATAATCTGGAAATACCTCTGCTTTAATTACATCTTTCTCTTCACTAACTACAATTTCTTTAAGCATTCTATTCTCTAAAAGTCCATTTTCTAATTCTTCTGGCGATACATTTTCACCATTAGCTAAAATTATAAGATTTTTTCTTCTTCCAGTTATATAAAGATAATTATCTTCATCTATATAACCTAAATCCCCTGTTTTAAGATATCCATTAACTAATGTTTCTTTTGTCTCTTCAGGCATTTTATAATATCCCATCATGACACTTGAACCTTTTACGTATATTTCTTCATCTACAACTATAGCTTCACAATTTGCTACAAGTTGCCCTACAGATTCTTTTTTTACTTTTCCAGGTAGATTAGTACTTATTACAGGAGAACATTCAGTCATACCATAGCCTTGTATTACATCTATTCCAAACGCCTTAAAGCCATCAATATACTTTGGATTCAAATATGCACCACCGCTATAAATAGTTTTTAGTTTTCCTCCTAAAGCAGCCCCTGCAATAAGCTTTTTAGGTAACATCACACTAGCATCCATAAGTTTGTTATACAATCCTTCTATTACCATAGGCACAAGGCACATTACTTCTGGTTTAAATAAACTTAAATTTTTAGAAAATCTTATCATAGAATCATTTATACATATACAAAGTCCACAATATATGCCCTTTAATATATCCATAGTAAAACAAAAAACATGATTGATAGGTAATACTGTCATTGATACGGTTCCTGGTTTAAGTTGCATATCACAAACTGTTGCATTATCAGAAAGATTTCTATGATTAAGCATTACCCCCTTACTTTTTCCTGTAGTACCTGATGTAAATAATATTGTACAAAGTTTTTCATTATCAATATCCATTGAAAATGGACCCCTATTATCCTCCATTATTTCATTCAATGATAAAGCAAATTCATTATTAAGACTTTCTGTCATTGAAATTATATGTTTTATTTTGTGGCATTTTTCCTTAACTGCTTTAGCTACATCTATTCTATTATTATCATATATTAAAACTTCTGAGTCAGACCTTTCTATAAGTTCACACACATCACTTACTGGTAATTTATCATCTATGGGAACAATCACCCCACCAGAATTCACAACCCCAAAGTAACTTATAATCCATTCATAAGATGTAGAACCTATTATTGCCACATGTTTTCCTAACATGTTTAAAGACTTTAATGCATTACTTACAGTTTCACTATCCTCTTTTAAATCCCTATAACTTCTAGTTTCAATCTCTTTTTTACTAATTTTATATTTAAATGCTACACTATCACCATAATTACTTGCTGCATAATTAATTATATCTTTCATATTTTTAATATCGTTCATCAATATCCCCCCAAGCTATAGATATTATATATTCTTTATCCCTTATACTTACCTTTTCTTGTTTAAACCTAAATCCATTTAAGTTGCAATCAATATCATCTTTAATATCAAATTCAATATTTTTAATACCATAAGATAATCCATGACCTATATTTTTTAACAATGCTTCCTTCAAAGTCCATATTCTAAAAAAATATTCATTTCTATCCATGTTTAAAGAACTTAATTGAATTTTTTCTTTTTGTGTTAATGCTTTATTTACTATAAATTTATTAGCTTCCTTAATATCCTCAATATCGATACCTACATTTCTTTCACTTATAATACAAACAACAATATTATCACAATAACTGATACTAAAAAAAGGAGAACCTTTTTTTAAACATGGCTTTCCATTTAAACCAATCATATACTTCAGGTCCTCTTTCTTTAAACGAAACTCTTTTATTAAATTTTCTTCTAATAAATTAAATGCAGCTTTATGAAGTTCTTTGTTTTTTTGTACCTTTGAAAGATTTTTATCTAAATTAACTACTTTATGCAAATACATTTTCTTCTTTAAAATTACTTATATAATCTAGTAAATCTGCTATTGAAATAAGTTTAACTATTTCTCTTTCATCTAGCTCTACATCAAATTCCTCTTCTATTTCTCCTATAACACTCATAAATTCATAAGAATTTAATCCTAAATCTTCAGCTAATCTTGTTTCTAACTTAATTTCATTACTATCCATATCTATATAATCACTTAATATATCTTTAACTTTATTAAATATCATAATAACCTCCACACTTATACACTTTCAATTATTTCCCCAATACTCTTATAAGGATTTTTAATTCCTTCAAATAAAATCTTACATATATAATAATACATATACTCTAATTTTTCTGGCGTAACTCTTCCGGTTTTATATTCAAAACTAAAGTTCAATCCATTATCATTTGATCTATGCATTACTGTTAAATATAGAGTATGTGCACAAGCTCCATTCGAATACCAATTGGTTTTATAATCAATACCACTAAAATCTATAGTTTGGCCAGTTCTTTGTTTTACGTCTTTCATAGTTAAAGGCTGATAAGTTAAACTAAGTGGCTCATAAGTTTGACCTGGTTCATTATTATAAAAGCTTGTTCTATAATTTAAGTACTCAACAGGATTATAATTAGCATGTCTAAACAGGTTGTTTTGAGCTTCTCGTATTTTTTCTATGCCTTCCATAAATGTTTCTTCTTTATTAACAATTGTTCTACATGGGAAACAATGCACTCTTGTTCCACCACTTTTCTTTTCTGATATTGTAGCTCTTCTTGCTACTGTACTCATTATTGAAACATCATCTTGATAGTTAAATTTCTGAAGATAAGTTCTAAGACCCATAATTAATAAACAAACCATCGGTACTTTATTATTTTCACAAAACTCTATTAATCTATGTGATGGCTCTGCTTCTAAACTAAATACTGTAATATTAGCATCTACATTATCACTTACATTAGTAACATTTCTTACACTATCATCACCACGTTTATGTCTTTCTTCTAATAATCTTTCTATTCCATTAATATCATTGTAAATCGGTTCTGACATTTCAATTAACTTTTCAAAAAACACTCTATCTCTTTCCTTAAATTTAGAACCTGCCTCATATTCTAAATCTTTTTCTAGCTGATTTATATATGAAGCCATATTTTGGGGATATTCTACACCTTCATATCTCTTATGGCAATAAATTTCAATTATATCCTTCATAAAAACTATTAAGCTTTGAGCATCCATAGTCATATGATCTACTAATAAATATATTCCCTTATAATTATCCGGAGTAATAATCATTACTATCCTATTTAATGGCTTATCTTCTCTATCAAATGGAGTTTCTGTCCACTCTCTCATTTTAGCCTCAGCATCTTCCATTCTCCATGATGAAAAATCAAAAAATTCAATATCTCGTTCTTCCTTGTCTGCTACATATTGAAATACATTTCCTTCTGAATCAGTAACAAACCTAAGCCTCATAGATTCACATCTTGAATAGGCTTCATATATAGATTCCTTTAAAATATCAAAGTTAATATCTTCTTTTATAGTTAAGCTTGTACCTATATTCAATACTTGCTTTTTAGGACAATATCTCAATGTAAAAAAGTGTAGCTTTTGTGCATATGTTAATGGATATAATTTTTTCTCTGTCATTTCGTTAATCATTAATAATCACTTCCTTATTTGATAAGTATCTTTCTATAAAATCTTTAACTTTTTTTTCATAATTTATTGTGTCCTTATAGTAAGATTCAGCATGTCCTGCATCTTTAACTATAAGTAATGCCTTTGGCGAAGCACAATTTTTATATATTTCTTTACTCATACTACATGGAACAAAGGTATCATTATCACCATGTATAAATAGTATTGGAACCTTTGCTTTCTTTACTTCTTCAGCTGAATTACATTCATTTAATCCATATCCAGCAATACTTTTACTAATACTATTTGCTATATTAATTATTGGATACGGTGGTATATGGTACATGTCCTTTAAAACATCAACAAATACTTCCCAAGCTGAAGTAAATGCGCAATCAGATATAATGCCCTTTACATTGTTAGGAAGTTCAAGTCCACTTGCCATTAATACCGTAGCTCCTCCCATTGAAATACCATGTAATAGTATTTCACAGTCATCACCAAATCTTTCTATAATATAACTTATCCAACATAATAAATCATATCTATCCAAACATCCAAAACCAATATACTTTCCTTCACTTCTTCCATGAGCTCTAGCATCTATCATTAAAATATTAAAATTCATATCTAAATAAAATTTTGATATAGCAGCATGGTCACTTATTCCTGCATTACTTGAATATCCATGTAAACAAATAACTATTTTTTTTGAATCGTTTTTAGGAAATAATATACCATGTAATTTTAAGCCATCATTTGACTTTACATAAACGTCTTTATGTTCTTGATTAATAAGCCAATCTTTCCTCTTTTTAATTTCAGGAATATACTTAACCCAATTAGTTCCTGACATCTTTTTTGTTCTTTCAACATCAGCCCTTCCCCTTACTAAAGTTCTTTTTAGTAAGTATGAGGCTATTGCAACTTCTCCTACTGTAAAACATACTACTCCACCAATTAATAATTTCCTTATCAAATTACACCTCTCAATTAGTGAAATTTTGGCCAAAATTTACTTATATTATTTTTTATTAAACTCAAATAAATCTTTATCATCCAATATATCTGCTACTGCAGAATCATATTGCTTTAGTTTTCGTATTGCCATTTCTAAATTATTTATTGTATTTTCGATTTTCTTTTTTATATATTCTGTATACCTACACATTAAATCTCTGCGCTCATCTATAGTTTTATCACCTTGTAGATATAATTGAATATATTCTTTTATATTTGAAATAGGCATATCAATATCTCTAAGATTCATAAGCAGTCTTATCCATTCTAAATCTTCTTCTGTATATTTTCTTACACCATTTTCACCTTTTTTTACAAATGGTGTTAATCCTTCTTTGTCATAATATCTAAGAGTATATATTGAAATATTAAGTTTTTTTGATGCATCTTTAATCAAATATTCCATTTTATCCCTCCCATTAGTTCATTATAAGTGGTAGAGTGTACTCTATGTCAAATAATATATTCTTTCCTTAATCATCAAATTAATGATTTTTTCGATAAATTTCCTAGGAAATATCCATAATACTTTAATACTTTTTGTCATCTAAACCTTTACTTTGATTATCAAATATTTTCAATAAAAAAGAGAAAATAATTTTATTAACTATTTTCTCTTCTATGCTAATATGTAATTTTATTTTCTTATTTATCTTTTTTAGACTCTGGAAGATTATCTGCTACATACTTATGAATCTGATTTATATGTCTATTATTTAATCCTATAAATTTAATATTATAAAGATATGTATCATTTTTATAACTAATTCTTTTTTTTAATATCTTAGCTTTTGATGAGTATGATTGTCCTTCTATTTTGAATAACACCCGTATATCCTTACTTTTTATATTTTCATCGGTCTCAATCAACATCCCACCTGAACTAATATCAATAGTATTAGCACTATATTTTGCACTTTCTGCTGGTAATATAGTATATTTTAAATCTAATATTAAAGGTAATCTATTACTTTTTCTTCGTTGTTTTTCTTGTATTTGTGAATTTATTTCTCCCCTATAATATACTATTTGTCCTCGTACTATTTTATTTGTGATTAATAATTCTGTTGTATATAGTGACTCTGATGATATAAATTCTATCCTAATTATAGTATCTTCTTTAAATCTAACTATTTGATATTCATCTGTTGGACATCTAAAAATTACTTCTCTCTCATCAAAGCTTTCAACATATGTTGTGTATTGCCTCCCATTATATCTTACTCTTAATGATAAATTTAAATCATTTTTTAATTGCTGTTCATATTTTTTAATCGACTTATCAATATTTTTAATCGAATTCTTATTAAATAAGCTTAACATAATTCCCCCTACCTCTTTTATTCTAATATAATTACCCATTTTACCTTTAAATTATAATTTATTCCATTTTTATTATATATTATCATTAAATATACAATCAAATAATTTATTTATAATATATCTATGTAGTAGTACATTCAAATTCAAGGAAATAAATGTTAATAGCTTATTAATATATCAATTAGCAAAATTGTGAATATTAAAGTCCTAAAAATGCAATACTCATTATGTTATTTTATTATTTCTTGTGGATTATTGAATCCATACTTAATATATTATAAAATTAAATTAATAAATTATGGTATATAAATATCTATACATCCTTTTATATACTTTTAGGAGGCTTTATTATGTCAAACGAAAAACCATTACCAGCTTGTCCAGTAGAAACTACATTATCCCTTATAAGTGATAAATGGACTGTTGTAATTATTAGAGATTTATTAACTGGAACTAAAAGATTCAATGAACTAATGAGATCAGTAACTGGAATTACTCAAAAAGTACTTACTAGTCACCTTAGAAATATGGAGGCTAATGGTCTTTTAGTGCGTAAAGTTTATCCTGAGATACCTCCTAAAGTTGAATATACTCTTACCGAAACAGGCTATAGTTTAAAGCCAATTCTAGATGCTATGTATACCTGGGGTGAGAACTATAAATCTAAAAATATATAATAAAAAAACAAAGTGACACTTATAAAAGCATCACTTTGTTTTTTTATTAATTAAAGGTTATATTCCTTTGGTGGATTTCCTGAAAAATCAGCAATAACAGCATGTGCATCTTTTAAATAAAATACTTCGAATATTGGATTATCAGCACTATTATATTGTCCTTTGACAATTGGATTAGACATACATCCTTCTTTAACTTCCTTATTATCTTCAAATACCGCTTCCCCATTTAATCTTATCCAAGCATAACTAGGACTTGAAACCGAAATTTCAATTTTAGGATTAACTTGTATATCCTTATATACATCCTTTTGATTATTTGTGCAGAACCATAATTTATTATCTTTTTCAAAACAAAACATAAATGGACGGCACTTTGCTTTTCCGTCTCTTCCTATTGTTGCTAAGTATTGTACCGGGTTTTCTTGTAAAAATTCAACTACTTCTCTCATATCTTTATCTCCTTAATCACTGAAAATACTATTAATAATTTAGAAATTTTATTATTGGTGGCCACTTCCTATATTTGTATTATATCTATTATTCCAAGCAGTGAGAAGAACGCACTTTAAAGTGGCATAAGTACCTTTCAGTAATATAGTTTCCTAGAAGTAATCTAGTTTCTTCTATCAACTATAAAATTATATTATTATCTGGTCCATACACAGATTTCAATTATAATTTCTTAAAATCTCTATAACCTTTACCTTAATATTTAAAGTATATATAGTATATTCCATCACTTTATTTACTTTTTTCTTATAAAAAAAGATTAGATAAAACTATCTAATCTCTGACTAAATTACCTGTATCAAAACCCTTTTTTACTAAATAATATATTCTATAAGAATTATTTCACTGGAGGGCCTTCCATGATCACCTATATTTCTATTCTTTTGGGATTTCTCTGTCTTGGAATATTAATTTATTCAACATTTTTAAAAAGCACCAATTTTAGATTAATCTCAAAAATATTCTGTAGCCTATGCTTTTTGCTTATTTCAATTACAGCTTATTTAAATAATCCAGTTAATTTAACTTACTTCTATCTTATTTTTATAGGATTACTCTTTTCTTTCCTAGGAGATATTTTTCTTGGAATAAAAAAATCTGAACCTAAATTTAATTATATTTTATTTATGTTGGGTATAATTAGCTTTTCTGTTACTCATATTTTTTACTCAATTTGCTTTATTAATTTATCTACATTTCATATCAGAGATATTATTTTTGCTATTTTTTTAACTTTTATTATCATTGCATCTCTTAAATACAATAAAAAAATAGATTTTCGCAACTTAATTATTCCATGCACAGTTTATGGCTTTTTAATTAGCTTTATGGTCTGTAAGTCTATTTCTTTAATTTCTCTTACTTCTACAAATACATTAGCCTTATCCCTTATCATTGTTGGTACAATTCTATTTATAGCTTCCGATTATTTATTATCATTTGTAATGTTTTATAAAAATTGTCCAAAGTCAATTAGTAGACTAAATCTACTCTGTTATTATGTTGGACAATTTCTAATTGCTCTAAGCATTTTATATATATAGCTCAACCTTTTATCTCATAAATAATACACATATAAACATAGAGTTAGGAAGTAATTTTTTAATTACTTCTTAACTCTATGTTTATTCCTAGTAAAATTCCATATTTCCCCTTTTCAAACTATTATTAACTTGTTTTCTTTCTTATACTTAATTGCTTTACTACAAACGAAGTTAACCAATATGGTACAAATAAATATACTAAAAATACTACTCCTGTATATGCCCATCTATTAACTCCATATAAAGTATGAAGTAATTTTACTGGAATATTAGCTGGTGAAGATAACATCATTAAATTACTTCCAGTTATATTATTAATAAAAATAGAAATTACAGAAAAAAATAAATAAATCACAATAAACTTTTTAAATGTCTTCCAATTTAGATTTATTTGTTTTTTTCTTAAATATAATACTCCCATATAAATCATTAATGTATGAAACAACATACTATAAATACATAAATAATGGCCTATTGGATATGCAGTTAACGAAGTAGATGGAAATAATAAATATGCACCTCCAGCAACCACTGTTACTCCTGTAATAAAAGAATCTCCTAATTTCTTTAAATACCCATTAGTAAATCCACTCATCCATAAAGCATATATAAATATTGAACAAAATGATATTGGGAACCAATAATTAACCTTTGTATATCCCCAATAAAAATTAAAAAATATCTTTATTCCTTCTAAGAAAGTTAAACTAACTGCAAATACTTTTGTCAATATATCAATTTTTTCTACCGTTATTTTTATTGAAATAATCAATAAAAAAGTAAGTACACATACACTAATTAATAATAATATCATGTGTCCTTCTGTAAACATTCCGCAAGGCTTATATATTTTTCTTGGTACCCAAAATTGATTAAATATATCCATTATACAGACACTCACTTTCATATTTACTTTAAAATTAAACTCTTAACTTGTTTAAATCATAAAAAATACAAAAACTCACCACTATTATTTTATGCAGACAAATAATAGTGGGTATAATAAATTAAAAATTAGAATTTAAAAATAACTATTAAAAGTGGCTATATCATACTGAATTTATCAATTCAATCTGATACAGCCACTTCTTTTTTATTTCTATTTTAAAATAAATAATATTTTTTAATCTACCACTAATTAGTTTACTTTCAATTTATAAAAGTAGTGTAAAATACATAATATTGCCAAAGCAAGTATTATTATTTCAAATCTATAGTAAGGAGTGAACAAAAAAATGCTTCAAATTCAGAAAATAAGTAAAAAGTATATTACTGGCGATTTAGTACAAACTGCACTTAATGAAGTATCTTTAAATCTTAGAGATAGTGAGTTCGTAGCTATCTTAGGTCCTAGTGGCTCTGGAAAAACCACATTATTAAATATTATTGGGGGCCTTGACCGTTATGATAGTGGTGATTTAATTATTAATGGCATTTCAACAAAAAAATATAAAGATAGGGATTGGGATTCTTATAGAAATCATACTATTGGTTTTGTATTCCAAAGCTATAACTTGATTCCTCATCAAACTGTGCTTTCAAATGTTGAATTAGCTTTAACTATCTCTGGCATATCTAAAGCCGAAAGAAAAAAACGTGCAATAGAAGCTCTAGAAAAAGTAGGACTTGGAAAACAACTTCATAAAAAACCTAATCAAATGTCTGGAGGTCAAATGCAACGTGTTGCTATTGCAAGAGCATTAGTAAATGATCCAGAAATATTACTAGCCGATGAACCAACAGGGGCACTTGATAGTGAAACTAGTATTCAAGTTATGGATTTATTAAAAGAGGTTGCTAAAGATAGACTAGTTGTTATGGTAACCCATAACCCAGAATTAGCAGAAGAATATGCTAATCGTATTGTTAAGGTAAAAGATGGACATATCATAAGCGACTCTAATCCATATGAGATAGATATTAAGAATATGGCTCCACCAAAACATGAAAATATGGGAAAAGCGTCAATGTCATTGTTAACTGCCTTATCTTTAAGCTTTAATAACTTAAAGACTAAAAAGGGAAGAACACTTTTAACAGCCTTTGCAGGTTCTATAGGTATTATTGGAATTGCTTTAATATTATCACTGAGCAATGGTGTAAATACCTATATTGATAATATTCAAAAGGATACTATGACATCATATCCTATATCTATTGAAGCTGAAACAATCGATATTAGCAGTATAATGTCTTCAGGAGGACCTACCCCTGGAAAACCTAGTGACGTCAATCATGATTTAAATGCAATTTATTCAAATGGTTCTGGTATTGAAATGGCTTCTACTATGACAAGTAGCTTTACTGAAAATAACTTAACTGAATTTAAAAAGTATTTGGATAATCCTGATAGTGAAATAAACCAATATGTAGGTGAAAATGGTATTATATATTCTTATGATACTAAATTTGGTGTATACACAAAGGATTCAGAAGGAACTTTTGTAAATACAGATGGAAGTACACTTACAGATAAAAATTCTTCTTCAACTACAATGACAGGAATATCTGCTATGTCATCAATGCCTATATCTAAAATAAGTGGATTTTCATCTAGTTCAAATAACTTTAAAGAATTGCTTCCTGGTAAAGACGGTGCATCAGTAAGTGACGCTATTAAGGATAGCTATGACTTATTATACGGTGATTGGCCTACTGCTTATGACGAAGTTATACTTACCCTAGATCAAAACAATGAAATTTCTGCTACTACACTTTATCAATTAGGTATTTTACCAAGTGCTGAATATAAAGAATTAATGACTAAAATCGAAAATGGTGAGGAAATAAAACTTGAAAGCAAAAGTTGGAAATACGAAGATATATGTAATCAAGAATTCTATATGATTCCTGACTGTGATACTTATATTTCAAATGGTAATGGTACTTTTACATCAATAAAAGATAATGTAAATGAAATGGAAAAATTATTGGACAATGCTATAAAATTAAAAATAACAGGTGTAGTTCGTCCAAAAGAAGATGCTAAAAATGCATCTATTACTAGTGCCATTGGATATACAAAAGCTCTTACTGATTATATTATTGAATATACAGATAATAGTGAAGTAGTTAAGGCTCAAAAAGAAAGCTCAACTATTAATGTGTTAAATGGAATGGAATTTTCTCCTTCTAGTGATGACGAAAAAATAGCTGATGCAAAGAAATACTTAGAAGGACTTGGTGTTTCTGATAAAGCAAATTTATTTAAAACTATGATGTACTCTATGCAATCTACTTGTAATGTTGAAGATGAAGGAATATCAACATCAATGCAAGCCGGAACACCAGATATATCAACTATGAGCGAAGAGCAACTTGCAGCAATGTTAGATGAATACTTAAAGTCACCTGATGATGATACACTACTTAAAATTTACGATGCATATATTTCTACTGGAAGTTATGATGATAACATGACTACTTTTGGTGTAGTAAGCTTAGATGCACCATCATCTATTAGTATTTATACAGATAGCTTTGAAAATAAAGAAGCTATTTCTGATTGTATCGAAGACTATAATTCAACTGCAAATGAAGAAGATCAAATTAGTTATACTGATTATATTGGAATATTATTATCTTCTATAACTACTATAATTGATGTTATTTCATATGTATTAATTGCATTCGTTGCTGTTTCTCTTATTGTTTCATCAATTATGATTGGAATTATTACATTTATCTCTGTTATGGAACGTACTAAAGAAATTGGTATTTTACGTGCTATTGGAGCATCAAAACATAATATTTCTCAAGTATTTAATGCCGAGACATTTATTATTGGACTTTGTTCAGGCTTACTAGGTGTAGGAATTTCTGCATTATTATTAATTCCTATTAATTCTATTATTCACTCTGTATTAAATTTAGATACTATTAATGCCTCATTGCCACTATCAAGTGCAATAGGATTAATTATACTTAGCATGATTCTTACTATTATAGGTGGATTTGTTCCAGCTAAAAAGGCTGCTAAAAAGGATCCTGTTACAGCTCTTAGAACTGAATAATCTACTTAAACACAAAAAGGCCTTAATAATAAGGCCTTTTTTCTTGATAACTATTTCTTAATTAATCTAACTACAGTCTCAAGCAGTAGGTTGCTTCCACTCGACTATAGTCTCTTGAACATCCTTTGCATGGACAGTAATAGAAGTCTTACTTCATCGCTCCGCTCTTCGTAAGCCTAACAACTGTCTCAGCGTGAGGTGTATTTGGGAACATATCCTTAACTGTACTCTTATCAACAGTATATCCATGAGCTAATAATACATCTAAGTTTTCAACCATAGTCTTAGGGTTACAAGAAACATATATAATTTCAGGTGCATTAAATCTAATTACATAATCAAGTGCCTTTGGAGAAACACCGCTTCTTGGTGGATCTAGGATAATTATATCTGGTTTATCCTTAACTTTCTTAATAGTTTCAGCAACATCACCTGCTATAAATGTACAATTATTTAATCCATTAAGCTTAGCATTTTCTCTTGCAGCTTCAACAGCCTCTTCAATAAGCTCAAGTCCAACAACCTTCTTAGCATTAGGTGCTGCTATTTGACCAATAGTACCAGTTCCACAATAAAGGTCAAATACAACTTTATTTTCACCATCTCCCATAAAATCTCTAACTAAACTATAAAGAGATTCAGCTCCCTTAGAATTAGTTTGGAAGAATGAGAATGGAGATATCTTAAACTTAAGACCAAGTAAAGTTTCAACTATGTAATCTCTTCCAAATAACACATTTACCTTTTCAGGTATAACTGCATCTGATAAAGAGTTATTTTCAGTATGTAAAACAGATACTAATTCCCCTTTATAATTTTGAGATTTAAGTAATTCAGTATATTCAGTTAAATCAAAATCAACTTGAGTTGTAGTTACTAAGTTAACCATAAGTTCACCAGTATTAGTGGCTTTTCTAATAACTAAATGTCTTAAGTAACCTTCTCTTTTCATTACTCTATAATAAGGTAATCCAGTTTTTCTAAAGTAATCTACAGTTGTTTTAAGAACAGTTCTAAAATCTTCATCAACTATCATACAGCTATCAACAGTTAATACACCAAAAGACTTACCTTTCATATGCATTCCTAAAGTAAGCTCTCCGCCTTTTTCTAAATCACCAAAAGTGAATTCCATCTTATTTCTATATTCCCAGCAATTTTCGCTACCTTTTACTCCAAGATACATTCCCATTGGTAAATCTCTAGCCTCAAAAAGTTCGCATATTTCATCACTTAAAAACTCTAATTGCTTTTCATAAGTTAAATTTTGTGAGCTACATCCTCCACATACTCCAAAGTGAGGACATGGTGCTGGTATTTCATATTCAGCTCTTTCAATAACCTCTACAAGCTTTGCTTCAGCATATTCATCTCTCTTTTTCTTAACTGTTGCTTTTACTGTTTGGCCTGGAAAAGCTCCTTTTACATAAATCTTCTTTCCTTCACACTCTGATATTCCTGTTGATGGGAATTCTAAGCTATTTATCTTTAATGTTAACTGACTTCCTCTTTTCATCTTGTACTCCAATCTTTATATTTTAATTATCTTTTTAAACTTCCTATTAAGTTATTCAATAATATTTAAATATAATATTATATCTTAACTCTAGCTTTTAATATTATACCTTAAAACTAAAAGAAAAACACCTCTATAATTATATAGAGGTGTATCACATATTATCTGAAGATAAATTTCTTTCCTAAAGTTTTTCCGTGTAAAAACTCTTGCATTACTGGGTAATAGAATATATTACTTATAATATACGTAATTAAAAATACTTCTTCTCTCATAGCAATTTTATACCCAAATAATCTTATTACTAAACCAAATATTCCAAAAATAAGCATTGCTAATAGCATTACAAATATTTGATCTAATACTCCACTTAATATAACTTTAGTATAGTGTAATAACTTGCCATCACTTTTAATTTCTTCGTCTCTAATAAATTCTTTAGCTTCTGCTACTTCTTCTTCAGCTAAATAAACTTCAGCCTCTTCTAATTCTTCACCTGATAAAGTTATATCTTTATCATCAACTTGGCCTTCACCCTTATTTAACTTTTCTTCATTGTTATTCACCATTTCTACCTCCATAGGACTTATATTTATAATTAAAGCTTATTATTTACTTAAAGTTATATACTCTACTTTCTAATTTATAGAACAAAAAGTCATCTGTTATGGTTATTGTTTCTTTTAAACCATCAAGATTGTTTTCAATTGTTTGTATTTCATCTCCAGTTCCATTTTTAATTATGTCATATATTTGCTTATCTAATTCAGTATAATCCCTTTCATAATTCCCTGTAAAAGCTTGTGAAAATGCAGCTAAAGATAAGTTTTCAAATTCAAACTTTTGTCCTTCTAATATAGTTTTTCTCTCTAAATTATAACCCATCTTCATTTCTAATTTTCCACTTGCTAAATCAGACCCATATTGTTTAAATCCAAAATACATACTTTCTAATCTCTCTGCTTCTGGAATATCTAAATATACATATGTATCATTAGTTGACTCACCATTTTCTTCTTTTATTTCATTTTCAGTTACCTCATATTCTAATGAATATCCTTTTGCTGTTGATTCAACACTTGCTAATGCTTTATCAAATAATGACTTTACTTCGTCTCTACTATAATCTTCTGACCATGTTCCTGACAAAATATCAGTATCTTCAATTGCTATTTTTGAATTATCACTTGCTATATTTTTATTTTCTGTATTATTACTTGAGCATCCTACAACACTAATAGCTAAAACTGTACATAATGCTAAAGCTATTACATTTCTCTTCATGTTGTTTCCCCCTATATCTTTATTAGCATAATATTATGCTTTCCTAAATCCTATTAATTATAACATTAATACCCTTTCATTTAAATGTGTTTATTAACATATTTATTTAAAATTCACATTAAGAATTATATTTTTATATTATTTTTTATTTTTTCAAAAGTTTTTTCTCCTATTCCATCAACATTTTTCAATTCATCTATTGTTTTAAATCCACCATTCTCTTCTCTATACATAATAATAGAATTAGCTTTTACATCACCTATACCTGGAATATCTTTAAGTCTATTTAAATCAGCTGTATTAATATTAATTTTACCATCATCAATTTCTATTTCTTGAATTTCATTAATTTCTATGTTCTCATTACTAACTGAATCATTAATATTTCTAATTACTATAAGCTCATGATTGTTTATTTCCTTTGCCCTATTTATATTAGAAATATCAGCTTCATTTGTTAATCCTCCAGCTGCTTCTATTAAATCTTTAATTATACTTCCTTCATTTAAACTATATACATCAGGATTAATGACCTCACCTTTAATTTCTACTACAATTATATTTCCTACTTGTTGATTAATATTGGTATTATTAATTATTAAACTTGAATCTTCTTTAAATATTTCATCTTTACTACTATTAGTTTTTTGCTCTTCATTATAATTATCATTTTCCTCAATAAAAATATTATTCATATATTCATCTTTAAAAACATTACTTTTATTCTTTCCATATGTCATTAATGAAACTATAAGAAGTAATATTAATACTACTGTTAAACCTATTGTTTTTTTCTCTTTAAATATATTCTTTAATTTCTCTTTCATATTATCCATTTATTCACCTACTTATTAATCTCATTATAATTATTAACACAAATTCCATATATAAACTTATTATATAAATATATATATGGAATTATTTCACCTTTTTTGATAAACTAAATAAGTAAACTATGAAATATAGGGAGAGAAAAATGAAGAAAAGATTATTCAAAACGTTTGCTTTAGTATTTTTCTCAGCAATTTTGTTGTTAAATATTACTTCAGTAAACACCTTTGCCTTTCCTAATATATGCTCTGAAGGAGTATATCTTATGGATGCAAAAACTGGTCAAGTACTATATGAAAAAAATTCTGATGTTCAATATATGCCTGCATCAACCACAAAAGTAATGACAGCAATAATAGCATTAGAAAAATGTAATCTTACAGATCAAGTTACTATAGGAGAAAATCCACCCAAAGCTGATGGCTCTTCCATAGGGATAGAACAAGGCGAAGTTTATACAATTGAAGAATTACTTTATGGATTGTTATTAGAATCAGGAAATGATTGTGCAGAAGCAATTGCAGAACATGTCGCAGGTTCAATTGAGGAATTTGCCAAGCTTATGAATGAAAAAGCTAAAGAATTAGGAGCAACAAATACCTCCTTTAAAAATCCAAGTGGGTTAACAGAAGACGGACATTTAACAACGGCTCATGATTTAGCTTTAATAATGAGGTATGCTTCTCAAAATCCAGACTTTGTTAGGATTTCACAAACACCATCATATTTTTACGAAAATCATCCTTATTCAAATGGAAATGAAAAGTGGGCTTCAAATCATAATCCTTTATTAAAAGAAAATTCAGCATATACTTATAAATATGCTTATACAGGAAAAACTGGATATACAGTAGCTGCAAATCATTCATATGCTGCAGTTGCAGTTAAGGATGATCAAGAAATAGTAGGTGCATTTTTAAATGCTACTGATAAAGATGGTCTATATACTGGAGTTGGCCAATTATTTGATTGGGGATTTGAAAACTTTAAAACAGAAAAAATAGTAACAACTGGTGATAAATTAGATGATTATCAAATAGATGATTCAACTACTATTCCATTACTTGCTGCTGATGATGTTTATTATACCTTCAATCTTGCAAATGGAGAAAATATCGATAATATTAACTTATCAGTTACTTATGAAAATAAAGATTTAAGTAAAACATCTATAAAAAAAGGTGAAACACTATTTAATGCTTCACTTTTAATTAATGGCAATAAGATATGTGATATAAAATTAGATAGTGGTGAATCTAGAAAATATACAGCTGAAGTAGCGGTTAAAAATACTGTTAATTCTATTACTAATAATAAGTATTTTATTCCTGGAGTAATAACAGGTATTATTTTAATAATTATTATAATTATCATTATTCTTTCAATACGTAAAAGAAAGAGAAGAAAAAGATTTTTAGCAAGACGTTCTTATATAAGAAATAAACATAATTTTTAATAAAAGAGTTTGCCTTTAAGGCAGACTCTTTTATTGAAATAATTATTTATATTATAATTTTTTCTTAACTCTCTCTTAGATTTTCTAAAAGTGCTCTTATATCTTCAGGTAAATCGGCTCTCAATTGAAGATATTCTTTTGTTCTAGGTGATTTAAAGTTTAATCCATATGCATGAAGTGCCTGTCTTGAAATTAACTGAGCATCTTCCTCAATTCCATATAAAGTATCTCCATAAATAGGATGTCCTAGATGACTTAAATGAACCCTTATTTGATGTGTTCTACCTGTTTCTAATAAACACTCAACTAAATCAGCATTTTTTAATCTTTCTACTACTTTATAATGAGTTATACTCCTTTGTCCTCTTTCATCTACAACTCTTCTCATATTTCCTTCAATTTCAGGCCTATAAATTGGCTTATCTATAGTTCCCTCCATTTGCTCCATATGCCCATGGACTAATGCTAAATATCTTTTTTCTATTCCATTTTGTTGCATATCTTTTGATAACTCCATATGAGCATACTGATTTTTAGCAATTATTATTAACCCAGATGTATCCATATCAAGCCTACTAACAAGTCTTACAATACAGTCTTGGTTAGTTTCTTTAAAATAATATAACAATGCATTTGCTAATGTTCCTGATTGATAACGCTTAGTAGGATGAACTACCATATTAGGTCTTTTATTCACCACAATAATATCGCTATCTTCATATACTATTTCTATCTCTATTTTTTCTGGCTCTATATTTTGACTTTCTTTCTTTTTAAGATTAATCAAAATATTATCATCAGCCTTTAATACATAATTCATTTTAACTGGATTATTATTTACTAATATTCTTTTATCTAAAGCAGCACCCCTAATAAGCCTTGATGATAACCCCATCTCTTCTTTTAAGTATTCTCTTATCTTTATTCCATCAAAAGCCTTATCTACACACTTCTCTAAAGTACTCATGTTTTCCTCCCTAAAGTTAAGAGTTAAACTTAAAGTTATTATATCACTCTTACTAACTTTAAGTTAATTAATTAAATGTTAAATAATCTTCTCCAATAATAATTATAGCATCATAGTTTTCGTATTCTTCTTCTTTATTTTTAGAAAGATCATTAATTCCTGTATCCTCACTTAATAGCTTTTTAAGCTCTTTATCATTAGATAATATCTTAGATTCTTTCGATTTATCGTAATTTCCTACGCTAACATTTGTGTATCCTAGATTCTCTAATTCTATACTTAAATTGCCTGCTAATCCATTTACCCTAGTAGCATTTAAAACCATTATAGAATAACCACTTCTGTTTGCACTCTTATTAGCTTCACTTGTTATCTTTAATGATTCTAATAAACTTTGATTATATGATGGATTCATAACTAGGAAATCTTGTCCATAAATTCTTTCATTATCACCTTGTAAAGTATTCATAGAAATCCCTTCATTTTTTACCATCTTCAATCCATAGTAAATCATATCACTACCAGACATATTAGTTACTATATTTTCTTTAACAGCCTTAAGAATACTTGGAATCTGTGTTATAATTTCTGGACTAGTGCATTTTTCAATTACTTTAGCTATAAATGCCTGTTGATTTTTAATTCTCCCTAAATCACCTTCTGCAAGTCCAGTTCCATCATTATTTTTTCTCCATCTAAAATATTCTTCTGCCTTTTGCCCATCTAATAATACTGTTTCACCAGCATTAAAATGTATATGTAAATCCTGTGCATCATCATCATAATACATATCTCTATCTATATACATTTCAACTCCGCCAATAGCATCAATTAAATTTCTAAAAGCCGCATAATCTATTTCAACTAAATAATTAATTTTTACATCTAAAAGATTTTGAACTTGTTCTATAACTTCTTCTTCCCCACCTAAAACATAGGCAGCATTTATCTTCCAATAAGGAATTTTATTTCCTTTACCATCTGTTGCATTCTCTACCTCTATTAATGTGTCCCTAGGTATTGAAACAACGTTTATATTATCTGTACGCGGGTTATAGTTAATCATCATCATAGTATCAGTTCTTCTTGCTGATGAATTTGAAGTATTTTCTGCATCTCCTATATCCATCCCCAGTAATAATATATTCACTGTTTCATTTGAACTTGGCTTAACTGCAGATATAATATCATTGTTATTAAGCGATGAAATAAATGAAAATAAATATACTCCAACTAATGCAACAAGCACAACTATTGTTAAAATAAAAGCTGTAATTGCTCTCTTTATAATAGTTGACTTTTTCTCTTTTCTCTTAAGTCTTTGTTTAATTTCAAGCTCTTCTCTTGGACTTAATTGCCTCGATCCCTTCCTGGCATTATGTTTCTCACTTTTTTTATTTCCTACCATTACCCATCCCTCACCTTATAAACTAAATCTATAATTGTATTTACTTATTATTATACAATAAATAATTTCTTGCTTTAACAGAATTTATATCTACTGCACAGCCCTGGTTTAATAAATACATAGTTGTATGAGTTAATGCTTTTAACATGGCTTCATCTAAGTTCTTGCGAGAAATATCTCTAATCTCTTCTACTCCTTCAAATTTTCTTGAAGGTTCAATTAAGTCAGCTAAATATATTATCTTTTCAAGTTTACTCATATTCTCTTTTCCAGTAGTATGCCATCTCATTGCACTTAATATTTCTTCATCATCTATTTCAAAAATTTTTCTTCCCAAAATAGGTGCAATTATTGAATGCCATAATTCTTTAGTATTTTTTTCATCTACTGATAATAAAATATTTTCATCTTTAATTATTTTTAGCATTTCCTCACTACTCATATTTTTTGCTGCGTCATGGCAAAGTGCAGCTATTTCAGCCTTTCGAACATCTTCATTATAAATATTCGCAAGCTCAACAGCAGTTTTTACTACCCCTAAGGTATGACCATATCTAGATGGTTTTAAATTATCTTTTAAATAATCTTTTATTTCATCTACTCCCCACATTTTACTCTCTCCTATATAAATTATTTTCACTTATATACTTCATTACTCCTTCTGGTAAGAAAAAGTCTACCCTTCTTCCTTCAGCTATTCTTTCTCTAATCATTGATGAAGAAATATCTATATTGGCTACATCAAGTAATATTATTTTAGCATTGTATTTTTCCTCTAATTTAGATTTTTGCAATTCTAAAATATCTTTATTATATTCTCCTCTATTAAAAGCAACAAAAGTGCAATTTTTTAATACTAAATCAGTATTTCTCCACTTTTCTATATCCATTAATGAATCTGCACCTGCAATAAAAAATACTTCGCTAACATCATCTAAACTTTTCAAATACTGTAAAGTTTCATAAGTATAACTATACCCATTCTTCTTTATTTCATAATCACTAATTTCAAAGCCTTCATAACCTTCTATAGCTTTTTTAACCATATCATTTCTATACTTAGAGTCTATTACCGGACTTTCTTTTTTATGTGGTGGATTACCAGCTACCATAAATATGACTTTATCTAACTCTAAAACTTCTTTGGCTTCATATGCTATATATAAATGTGCTAAATGTATGGGATTAAATGTTCCCCCCATCATACCATATCGTTTCATAATTAGTTATTTTTTCCTTGTGGTAATTCTATTTTAGGTTTCTTTTCAGATTTCTTATATAATACAATCTTACTTCCTATCGCTTGAACACCTTCACATCCAATAGCTTTGCATATTTCATCTGAGACTTCTCTAGCTGCTAAACCACTGTTTTCTAAAACTTTTATTTTAATAAGCTCTCTAGCTTCTAATGCTTCTTTTAATTGTCTTAAGAATGTTTCTTCAACACCATTCTTTCCAATTTGGAATATTGGACTCATAGTGTTTGCAAGTCCTCTTAAGTAAGCTCTTTGCTTTCCTGTTATCATAAAATTTCCTCCTATAAAATGTACTCGAATTCGAAGTCATTTAATCTAACCATGTCTCCATCTTGTACGCCCATCTCTCTAATTTGTTGTAATACTCCCTTATTATTAAGTACCTTATGGAAGTATCTTAATGAATCTGCATCATGAATATTTACAGATGCAAGTAATCTATCAACGAATGATCCAGTAACAACGTAAGTGTTGTACTCTTCACCTTCTTCAACGTTAATTTCATATGTGAATCTCTTTTCTTGCTCAACATATCTTTCTTCATCTGGAATTTCTAAATCCATTACTGGAATTTCTGTTAACATCTTACCAGCTTCTTTGATAACTTCTTCAACACCAGATTTTGTAGCTGCAGACATTTTAAATACTTTATCGAATCCTAATTCATTTACTTTCTTCTTGAAGTCCTCAAAAACTGATTCATCATAAAGCATATCTGCTTTATTAGCTACAACTATTTGTGGTCTATCCCAAAGCTTTACAGAATACTTCTTAAGTTCTTCATTAATAGTAACGAAATCTTCAAAAGCATCTCTTCCCTCAACACCTGAAATATCAACTACATGAATTAATAATCTAGTTCTTTCAATATGTCTTAAGAAATCAAGTCCTAATCCAACACCTTCAGCAGCACCTTCAATTATTCCTGGAATATCAGCCATAACAAATGAATTTATTCCTTCAGCTTTAACAACACCTAAATTTGGCTTTAAAGTTGTAAAGTGATAGTTTGCTATCTTTGGCTTAGCAGCTGTAACAGTTGAAAGTAATGTTGACTTACCTACATTAGGGAATCCAACTAATCCAACGTCAGCAAGTAATTTTAATTCAAGAGTTAATACTCTTTCTTCTGCTGGCATACCTGGTTCTGCGAAATGTGGTGCCTGTCTTGTTGGTGTACAGAACTTGCAGTTTCCTTTACCACCTTTTCCACCTCTAGCAATAACATATGTGTCATCTTTATGTGAAAGGTCAGCAATAACCTTATTACTTTCGAAATCTCTAACAATAGTTCCCATTGGAACTCTTATGTATAAGTCTTCTCCGTCCTTACCATAACATTTTGAACCTGATCCATTTCCTCCAGATTCAGCTATAAACTTTTTCTTATATTTGAAATCTAAAAGTGTTGTTAATCCTGTATCAACAGTGAATATAACGCTTCCACCTTTTCCTCCATCTCCACCATCTGGTCCTCCAAGTGGAACATACTTTTCTCTTCTAAATGTAACTGCTCCATTTCCACCAGCACCTGATCTAACTAATATCTTGGCTCTATCTATAAACATAGTTACTTTCCTCCTTGTAACTTTTTTTAATGTTAAACATAATAATCTATTTTTATTATTCCATAACATATATATTTTATAATAGTATATATAAATTATATATCTATTACAAGAATAAAAGCACCCTTACGGGTGCTTTTACCTATATAAATATAATTATTCAGCTATTTCTTCAACGCTTACTGGGTAAACAGAAACTTTCTTCTTGTCTCTTCCCATTCTTTCAAATCTTACGATTCCGTCTTCTTTAGCAAATAAAGTGTCATCTCCACCCTTACCTACGTTTAGACCTGGGTGAATCTTAGTTCCTCTTTGTCTGTAAAGGATGTTTCCAGCTAAAACGAATTCTCCGTCAGCAGCCTTAGCACCTAATCTTTTAGATTCAGAGTCTCTACCATTCTTTGAACTACCTACCCCTTTTTTGTGGGCAAATAATTGAAGGTTCATCATTAACATACTCATTACACCTCCTCGAATTTTATTTTTATATATTTATTCCGTCTATTTTTACCAAAACTAGCGTCAAGGGACATAATTAAACTTTCTAAACTTTTTTCAAAGGTTAAAAGTAATATCTGTCCTCGTTCAATATCTTCATCATTAAGATTATGTAAATTCAGTGATAAAAATCCATCATTTATTTCATACTTTACTGGTAGCTTTAAAACTTCCTGCATGCCTATTACAGCACTTTGAGATAAAACCGAAACACTATTACAAATCATGTCATATGCATCACCTGTAGTGCTTTCTATTTCTTCTCTAGATAAAGCATGACCTTCAATCTTAAATCCAAGCGATATATCTTTTTGTTTAAATATAATAATCTTAATCATATCTTAAAATTAAGCTTCGATTTTTTCGATTACTAATTTAGTGTAAGGTTGTCTGTGACCAGTCTTCTTTCTGTAGTCCTTCTTAGGCTTATACTTGAAAACAGTGATCTTCTTAGCCTTACCTTGAGCTGCTACCTTAGCAACAACTTTAGCTCCTTCAACTACTGGTGCACCAACAGTTAAAGTTTCTCCGTTAGAAACAGCTAAAACTTCTGTTAATTCGATTGTAGAGTCAACTTCAGCGTTTAATTTTTCAACGTATATTACGTCTCCTTCTTGAACTCTGTATTGTTTTCCTCCAGTTAATAATACTGCGTACATTCTAAAAACACCTCCTCTTAAACGGTCTCGCCAATGTAGGTACAAAGATTTAACTTTGTTTTTAAAAAACCCGTTATGTGCGGTTTACAAATGACATTTTATCATATAAAGTTACATTTTGTAAAGAAATTTATTATACTTTTTCAATTGTTTTAATTTTGTACTTTTGGTAATTTTCTTTTTGTGATACAAATATAAGTGGCTCAACCCTGTACCCCTCTATATCATACACAAAATTCAAATAAACCTCTTTATCTAATCCATCAATATTTTTTAAAAATTTAACTATATCCTCTTTGATGTCATCTTCATAATTCTTATCAATCTCTATGTAAAAATCCTTTATTGAATTTTCATTAGAGCATTTTATTATTTCATTTCTAATAAGATTTTCAATATATGATAATTTTAAAAGGAATCCATTACTTTTACATTTTCTACAAGGCTCTTCTAGATATTCATAAATAGATTTTCCTTTTCTTTTTCTACTAATTTGAATTAAATCAAGTTCAGTAAACGGAAATACTTTAACATTACCTTTATCAGCTTCTAGAGATTTTTTTAATGCTTTTATAACGGGCACTTTTTGATTTTCATCTCTCATATCAATAAAATCAACTACTATGATACCACTTAAATTTCTCAATCTAATTTGTCTTCCAACTTCCTTAGCTGCTTCTAAATTAGTTTGCATTATAGTCTTATTAAAATCTCTTCCCTTGATATTTTTCCCACTATTTACATCTATAACATACATTGCTTCCGTTTTATCAATAACAATATATCCACCACATTGTAAATTCACTTTTTTATGTCTTAGTTTAAGTATTTCCTTTTCTATTCCACTATAATCAAATAATGTTCTTTTACCTTCATAAAATTTAAATTCAAAATTATTATTTCCTTTAGTTAATCCCTTAATATTTTCAAAAAATTCATCATCATCAGCTGTTATACTAGTTTTTCTATCATCTAATTCTTCAAAAAACCTAATTATCATGCTATTTGATTTTATTTTTCCAATAGTTGTTGAGTATCTAAGCTTCTTTTCCATCTCTTCTTTTTTTTCTAATAATGAATTTAATTCACTTAGCAATTCCTCATTAGTTGCAGCTTTTGATTCTGTTCTAAAAACTATTTCTACACCTTTAATAGGTTTAGTAAGATTTATTAGTCTTTGTCTTTCTTCTAAGTCAGAAATCCTTTTAGATATAGTAATTCCTTCTACTCCCATAGTTAAAACAATATATCTACCAAGTATATTAACTTTATTGCTAACTTTAGCACCTTTATTACCTAAAGGTTCCTTTAAAACTTCTACTAAAATTTCTTGACCCTTCTTAATTCCAACCCTTTTAAGTTCTTCACTATAATACATGTAGGCTTCTTTATCTAATCCAATATCTAAAAATATTGAGTTAATTCCTGGAATTATATTCTTGACTCTAGCCTTATAAATCTCTCCAATTTGCGGTTCATTAGTTTCCTCTTCAACGAGGCATTCTACCAATTCACCATTTTCTTTTACTGCTATTCTAATTAATTCTTCTCTCTTCTCAACAAAAATTTCTCTCATATTAAAACTACCTTAAATTCCCTTATATAAAGGAACATATTTATTATTTTTTAAAATATACATCTCTTCTCTTTTAATATTGACGAAAGAATCAGGGTTAATTTCTGATACCTTTCCTTTTAAATAAGTAACTAAAAGATCAGCCGAAAGATTTTCTCTACTTCCTGTTGCTATTAAAGTATTTAAAATTAACTCATTATCTTTTACCCAGTACTTAAACTCTTTAACTAGCGGTTTTATATCAGTAAGCTTTTCACCTTTTTTAGTTTTCTTTACAATTTCCCATTTAGATTCATTAAGAGTTTTACCCATTTCTTCTTCTACTTTAGAAGTTCCATTAAGTTTTACCTTAATTGTATATCTAGCTCCATCTAAAAGTGCCATTGCTTGAGGCAATCTCTTAACATTTTCTATTATTTCAACTGGTGTTGCATGTAAAAACTTAATTGTAGGAGGAGCACTTTCATTTAACTTTTCTATTACTTCTCCTACTCCTAGAGATTCTGTTAAAACTAAATCTAAATACTCACCATCTGAATAAACTCCAACTGAAAGTGGTTGCGCTATAGATAATGCCATATGTGGATTAAATCCTTTTGAATACTCAACAGGTAATCCTGATCTTTTTATTATTCTTTGAATAGTTCTCATTAAATCTAAGTGTCCAATAAACTTAATATCAGCACCTTTAGTAAATTTAATTACGTATCGCACCTTCAAAACACTTCCCTTCTTTAAAGTTTACATTTATTCCGCATCCAGTACATCCTTCTAAACAATTTCTTGTAAGCTCTGCTCTCTTAGCCTTTTCATTTTCTCTTTCAAGATATTTTCTATTAACTCCAATATCTATGAAATCCCAAGGAAGCACTTCATCATATCCTCTTTCTCTATATACATAGAAATCAGCATCTAAATTACATTCTTCCATAGCTTCTTTCCATATTTCCATATTGAAGTATTCTGACCATCCATCAAATTTAGCACCTTTTTCAAATGCTTTAATTAAAACATCACAAGTTCTTCTATCTCCTCTTGCAAATACAGCTTCCATAAATGAAGTTTCTTGTTCATGATAGTTATAAACTATACTTCTTGATTTAATAGCACCTCTAACAGCTTTAATTCTTTCATCTACTATTTCTGGTCTAGCCATTGGAGCCCATTGGAATGGAGTAAATGGCTTTGGAACTAATATAGATGTACTTACCGTAATCTTTAATCCCTTATTTCTAACATCCTTTGGAATGCCAAAATAAACATCAGCCATCTTTTCTGCTAACTCACCAATTCCTGCCGCATCTTCAGTAGTTTCATAAGGAAGTCCTAATATGAAGTATAACTTAATAGTACTCCAACCTGATTCAAAAGCACTTTTTGCTGCTTCTAAAATTCTCTCTTCAGTTAACCCCTTATTTATTATGTCTCTCATTCTTTGAGACCCTGCTTCTGGAGCAAAAGTTAAACCTGTTTTTCTAACTTTTTGAATTTCTTTAATTAAATCAACAGAGAAAGCATCAACTCTAATAGATGGTAATGCTATACCAACTTTTTTAGCTTCGTGCTCCATAACTAAACTAGATATTAAGTTTTGAATATTTGAATAATCACAAATACTTAATGAAGCTAATGATACTTCATCATATCCAGTAGCCTTAAGAGCCTTTCTTGCTTGTTCTAATAAAGTATTTGTAGTCTTTTCTCTAACTGGTCTGTAAATCATACCAGCTTGGCAGAATCTACATCCATTTGTACATCCTCTAGCTGTTTCTAAAACAACCCTGTCGTGAACTATATCAGTATATGGAACAATCATTTCATCTGGGAATGATACAGCATCAAAGTTATTAACTATTCTTTTCTTAACTTTTGCAGGAACATCTTCATATTTAGGAGTAAATTCTTTTATAGTACCATCTTCATTGTAAGTTACATCATATAATGAAGGTACATAAATACCACCAATTTTTGATATTTCTCTTAAGAACTCCTTCTTATTAACTTTTCCATTAGCTTTATGTTTTGCATATACCTCTAAGACATCGTTCATCATTTCTTCACCTTCACCAATTTCGAAGAAATCTACAACATCATATAAAGGTTCTGGATTATAAGCACAAGGACCTCCAGCCATAATTATTGGCTCTTCTTCTCCTCTTTCGCTAGCCCTAATAGTTATTCCTGACATATCAAGCATATTTAATATGTTTGTATAACTCATTTCATATTGAAGAGTAAAGCCTAACATATCAAACTTATCTAATGGTGTTTTAGTTTCTAGAGTAAATAACTTTATGTCATTTTCTCTCATTAATGTTTCCATATCTGGCCATGGTGCAAAAACTCTTTCGCAATATGTATCTTTTCTTTCATTTATAGTATGATATAAAATTCTTGTTCCTAAATGCGACATACCAACTTCATATACATCTGGGAAACAAAAAGCAAATCTTATATTAACATTTTCAGGATTTTTTATAACTTGATTTAATTCTCCACCAACATATCTTGATGGTTTTTCTACTTTACATAAAATATCATCAGTTATCTTATTCATAGGTACCCTCCTTTAATTAAGTTAATAGTTAATAGTTTTAAGTTAGTAGTTAATGAAAAAATTCAGCTTAAGCCGAATTTCTCACTACTACTAACTTTTAACTCTTAAATCTTAACTTCTAACTATCTAACTGCTATTCTAGCATAATCATTATTAAAAAGTAAACTAATACCCATCCTTATTTCTTAAACCAAAGTATTCCTCTAAAGTAATATTACCATACAACTTTAACGCCTCTATTAATTCGTCTTCATTCATAATAAATACTACCTTTAAATCATCATCTAATACATAAAATATATTAAATCTATTTTTATCTACCATTGACATAACATTTGCAAGTCCTTGCTTGTAGTAAACTGATATACTTTTGTTTTCAATATATTTATTTCTCAACAATTTATTTCTTTTCACAAATATATTTCCCATCAATATATACATGGCAGATTTTTCTTCACTTCTTGTAATTAAACATATAGCAATTGAAGCAATAAGTATACTTACATTTATTACGCCACTATATGCAAATACAATTATAAAAATAACTAATAATATAACTCCTATCGTATAACTTATTTTAGAAATTATATAATTAGCTCGTCTATACAATATCTTTTGAGACAATAATATTTCTAATACTCTTGCCCCATCTAGTGGATAAGCAGGAAGTAAATTAAAAAATAATAAACTTATATTAATATTAATCATTTTATCTATCAATATATTATTACTTGCAAAACCAATACACCAAAATATACATATAATTATAAAGTTAGCAAAAGGACCTGATAAATAAATTTGTAGTTTTTCTTTTTTATTTAATTCATCTATATTAGCAAACTGAGCACTTGTTCCATATATATGAATCTGAATATCATTAAACTTACAGCCTTTTCTTTTTGCCACTAATATATGCATTCCTTCATGAGCAAGTATACTTATAAATGCTAAAATAATTGAATTGTTAAAGCTTAAAAGTATAAAAAATACTATGAATTCTGCTAAAACACTTCTTTTCCATCTATCCATTTACCTCTCCTTCTTAGTCAAACCATTAGTAAAACATCAACCTCCTTAATACAATTGCATAAACTGAATTCTTATCTTAAGACAAAGTTTTAAACTTTCCTTAATTTTAGAATTCATTATACCCCAAGCACCCCTAGTCTATTGTCCCGTCCATTATTATATCCAACCTAAACAAGTGGGAGTATTATACCAACTAACCATTTGATAAACATTAAAAATCAACCTTATCCCCACCTAAACTTGTTTTTATGTAATTACTTATTTTATTAACTATTTTTGACAAATCAAAGCTTTCTACTTCTTGTTCAACTTGGCTATAAGTTGTATCATTAATTACTGCTTTTACATTTTCATATGCCCCTGTTTGACCTGGTGCATATTTCAAATAAAAGCTTGCCATCAACATAAAAATAACTACAACTAATTGATAAATAAAAACATTAGACATACTTGAAAAGAACTCTTTCTTTTTTCTTTTATTATTGTTATATCCATATAGTTCTTCAAATGAATTCCTTGTGTATACTGGTGAATTATTTTTCTTTACATTTTTATTTTGTAAACCTTGATAGTAATTTTTATATTGCGAATTATAATTTCCCATTTCTACCTCCCTAAAAAATTGATTATTAAATTATATTTTACAACTAAAAAAAATATGCAATATATTGTGTTACAACATATTGCATATCCTGATATCTAAAAATTAAGTTTTGTTTTTCTCATTCCTACATTTATAACTAGTCCTAATGATAATATTGTAGTTAATAGCGAACTTCCTCCATAACTAACTAATGGAAGAGTTATTCCCGTTATAGGCATTAACCCTATAGTCATACCTATATTTTGCCATATTGCAAATAAGAAGTATGCTACCATCCCCGTTGCTATAATTCTACCAAAAATATCTTTAGAATCCCGTGCTATATTAATCATCCTTGAAATCAATATTCCATATAGAGTTAATAAACAAATTGCGCCAAAAGTTCCCCATTGCTCACAAACTTGAGTAAATATAAAGTCTGTTTGAATTTCTGGAACATATTGTGATGAATACCCTCCAGTTCCATCATTAGCTAACGAATTCAAGCTTCCAAAAAATCCACCTGATCCAACTGCTATAAGAGATTGTCTCAAATGATATCCTGAATCTGATGAATCTGCTTCTGGGTTCTGAAATGATGTAATTCTTCTCTTTTGATAATCTTGAATTAATCCTGAATTCCATACTAGAACTATTCCTAATATTAGTGCCCCTAGACCACCTAATATTATTCTATTATCTAGACCGCCAATAAAGAACACTCCTAAAACCATAAAGAATAATACCATCGTCATACCCATATCAGGTTGAATAACAATAAGTCCTGCAGGTATTATTGCATAAAAAGCTAATATACAGAAATTTTTAAAATTATTTATTTCTCCTTCCATATCATCTAACTTTTTACCCATCATCATTATTGTCCCAATTTTTGCAAGCTCTGCCGGCTGGAAAGATAATGGCCCTAACCTTATCCATCCTTGAGCCCCATTAATTGTTGATCCTATTAATAATACTAATACTAATAATGCTATTGATGCCCAATAAAATATTGGTGTAAATGCCTTAATAATTGAATAGTCTATTGCTACAACAAAATATAATAAAACTAATGATGCCACAAAGAAAATGCTTTGCTTCACAGGAAATAGCATTCCCCCAGCAGATGTTTTCTTTGCTAAATATATATTAACTATGCCAAACATCGTTATTAATATTATCGATATTAGCATCCACTTATCTACCCTTTTCAGTTCTTTCAAACTCATTTTAAACTTTGATAAAGGTATCATAACTTTACCTCCTAGAATTTATACCCACTTATTATATCTTATTTCCTCTTTTTTCTCCATAAAGAATTATACTGTTCCATATAAAATTCATAAAGTTTTAAGAATTAATTTACTTTAATGTTAAATATAAAAATAGTATATGTATTCTAATTTAATCTATGATAGTATATGTATTCTAATTTAATCTATGAATTCTTAATATTTTAAAATAAAAAAATGCATCAAAAAATAATGTTAACACAACAATAAGCATAGTAACAAATTTCAACTAACAAGTTGCAAATTAATGAATAAATTCAGCTTAATCTGAATTTGCAAAAACACCCCAAGGTGTTCCAAACCTTAATCTGTCACTTGTCACTTAATAAGCTTGTCATCTGATTAAATCTTTATACATTTTGTGTTAACATTATAATTTTAATACACCTATTTTTTATCTTCCTCTTACATTCTTTATAGGAATATTGGCAATTAGTGCAGGTCCGCCTTCACCTTCAACGTCCTCACTTCTATTTAACGAAATCTCAACATCATTAGCATCTATTTCTATATACTTAGAAATAACCTCTAATATTTCATATCTAATCTTCTCTAAAGTTTCCGGAGCTATATCGCCTCTATCATGAATTAGTATTAATCTCAATCTATCTTTAGCAACTTCTTTTGGTGTAGTCTTATTAGAAAATACCCTTAAAAAATCCATAATGACCAATCCCCCTAATTTTTCTTAAACATTCTTTTTATTGCTGAAAATATTCCGGTAGATTCAGAACCTAACTTAAGTAGTGGAACTTCTTCCCCTGTGATTCTCTTAGCAATATTTCTAAACGCTTGGCCAGATTGAGCTTTATCATCTAAAACTATAGGTTCACCTTTATTAGTAGAAACAGTTATGCTTCTATCATCTGGAACTACTCCTAAAAGCTTAACTGATAAGGTTTCTATAATATCTGAAACATCAAGCATATCTCCCCTTTTTGTCATTTCGTAATTTAATCTATTAACTATTACTGCATGATCTTCTAATCCTTTTGCATCTAATTTACCAATTACTCTATCAGCATCTCTTACTGATGTAATTTCTGGATTTACAACTACAATAGCTTTATCAGCACCTACAACTGAGTTTTCAAAACCTTGTTCGATTCCAGCTGGGGAGTCTATTAATACATAATCAAACTCTTCCTTTAATTTATTAACTAAATCAAACATATCTTGCGCTCTAATATCATCTTTATCTTTTGTCTGAGCTGTTGGTAAAAGACAAAGATTAGGATACCTTTTATCTTTAATTAACGCTTGCTTTAATCTACATCTGTTTTCAATTACATCAATAATTGTATATACTATTCTATTTTCTAATCCCATTAATACATCAAGGTTTCTAAGCCCTGTATCTCCATCTACAACTACTACCCTTTTTCCTAACGCAGCTAATGCTGTTCCTAAGTTTGCAGTTGTTGTAGTCTTTCCAACACCACCTTTACCTGATGTAACAACTATCGAAATTCCCATGTCAATCCCTCCACTTTAGTAAATATATTTATTTGGTAAGTATGGCTCTACTACTATGTAACCATCTTTTATTTTTGCAACTTCTGGATAAGATGGCTTAATACCATCATCTGGCGGTACAGTAAGTATATCTGATATTTGCATTAACTCAGGTTGCATTGAAAATGCAGCTATTATAGATTTTTTATTTCCACCAGTTCCAGCTTTAACATGCCCCTTTATACTTCCAAGAACTATAATATTGCCTCCTGCTGAGACCTCTGCACCATTATTTATATCTCCTATTATAATAATATTGCCAGGATAATCAACCGATTGTCCACTCCTTATTGTTTTCTTGATAAATTTAGTTTTTCCTTCATGAACCCCATTAAAAACTTTAATATTATTAGTTTCCTTCTTTACTTTACTAATATCATCAAAAACACAATCCTTTATATTTATTTTTTGAAATAATTCATCTTTTAATTTGCTTATATCAGAGTTACTAATATGTTTAAAATTAGCTGTGATTTTTAATATTGAATTTTTATAAAAACCTTTATTAATTGACAAGCTAGATACTAATACTTCGAGCATATCATCAAAGCCTATAAACTTTTCTGTATCAATAGTAATATTTACACCATCTTTGTTCCCTTTTATTTGTATTCTATCATCCTTCATTGGCAATCCTCCACCAATTAATAACTCAATTTAATATTAATTATATCATATAACAACAATTAAAAACATAAAATGCTTCAAACCTTTGTAATTTTTCTGCAAAATATCACTTATTTTTCCAATACATATTATTTATTTTAAAATATGTAATCTTTTAAGTAAAGAAAATAAATTAAAATAATAAATTTTACATAAAAAAGAGAACCTCTTTAAAGGTTCCCTTTTAGTCCGCACCAGTTCCACTCTCAACAGGTATATTTAATTCTTGACTACTTCCTTCAGTAGTACCTAAATCCTGTGTACCCTCATTTGTAGCTTCTTTATCAGCTTCAGCTCCTTGTTTTTTATCTGCTGGAGCTCCAACAACATATTTTTGGAACGTTGCTGATGTAGATGCGTAATTTGGATTAATTTGTAATAATTCATCCTTAAAATAAGCTTCATATATAGCTTTATGAACAAATGCACTATTAGCTCCTCTATTACCATCATAAATAGTAGAGAATATTGCAATTTTAGGATTATCCATTGGTGCAAAACTAATATAGTTTGCATATGCCTTTCTTCCTTGGTAATCATATTGTTCTTGTGTACCAAAGTCAGCTGTACCAGTTTTACCTGCAACTTCTATAGGGAAATTAGCAAATAATGCATAGTTAGTTGCATTTGAAGGTGATGTATTAACTCTTCTCATCCCTTCTTTTATAGCTTGTAGAACATCTGCCGGAATATCTATTTGATCTAATACCTCAGGAGTGTATTCTTGAATAACTTCTCCATCAGGTGATGTTATTTTATCAACTATCGATACCTTATATCTTGTTCCACCATTAGCTAAAGTCGCAACATAATTTGCCATTTGTAATGGTGTAAATGCATTCATACTTTGCCCAATACCATCTTGAACTATATTTATTGGAGATCTTATTTCAGAACTTTGGTTAACAATAAAATAAGAAATTGCATTTGATACTATTTTAGCCTGTTCATTAACAACTTTTTCAGAATACTCTAAACCTGCATTAGCTAAATTTTCTTTATATCTATCTGATACATTCATTATTTCTTTAACTGTATCAATTATGCTATTGGCATATTCTGTTTGCCCACTAACTTGCTCATTAGTTCCAACCTTTAATAAAGTTTCTTTAATATTATTTTTCAAATTAGTTTTTAATGTTTTTAATTCATCTGAATCAGTACTAATATCCTTTATATCAAAAGGTACAAAGAAATAAGAGTTTTCATAATTACCTGCTTCAAGCGCTGGTACTATAGTATATTTTGCATTTTCTGATAAACTCTTTCTCCATGAAACAAAATTATATGTTTGCCCAAAGTTTTCATAAATTTGAATTCCAGTTGAGGCACTTTTCCCTTGTTCTGCCCCTAGTCCAAATCTCCATGCATAACGAGCAATAGAATCAAGTGCATTAACATCTGCACCATTTTTTATATATAATCTAATTGCAGTTTCATAAAAGAAATAATTCGAAGAAACTTCGAGCGCTTTTCTAACATCTGTAATTCCATGACCTGTCTTTTGGAAGTTTTCAAGTGTTTGACTACCTGTATACTCACTACTCCAAATACCAACGTCATTAACAGTATCTGTTTCACTTATTGCTCCATCCATTAATCCTGCTACAGCTGTTAATGGCTTAAATGTTGATCCAGGTGGTACAAATCCTTGTGTTGCATAATTAAGCATTGATCTTGGATATAAATCATACTTATCAGTTCTTACTCCATCATCATTAACTGGGAAAAGCTCATCTAGCGTTCCAGTCGCTCCAGTACTTTGAATATGTTGTGTTCCGAAGCTCTCATAATCCGGATTAAAGTATTCATTATATTTCTCTGTAGTTAATTCACTTGGAATTGCAAAATCATTAGGGTCAAAATATGGATAACTTGCCATTGCAATTACCCTTCCAGTATTAACTTCTATCGCAACTACAGCCCCTCTATTTGCACTTGCTAAACCTTCTGACTGTAATGTAAGTATCTGATCTTCTAATGCTGCTTGAGCTGCATATTGAACATCCTTATCTATTGTTAAATGAATATTATTTCCTTGATAAGACTCTAATTTAAATAGTTCTTCTGTTGTTCTTCCTTGAGAATTTACTTTTACAGTAGTTCCGCCTTTTGTACCTTTTAATTGATCTTCAAAAGCTGATTCTATTCCAGATACACCAATTAAGTCAGTTGATACATCATATCCCCTTAGTTCATAACTTTCACTTTGAGAACTACTAATAGTAGAAACATATCCAACTACAGCTGATGCTAACGTTCCATATGGATAATATCTAACTGGTTTTAATGTAACATTAATACCTGGCAAATCATTTAATTGTTGATATACTATAAATGCAGTATCTCTATTAATATTATTTGCTATAGTAATATTAGAGTACCCACTAAAACTTCCCATCTTTATAGCATCTTTTATAACAATGTATCTTCTAATATCTTGAATTGAATATTCTTTTAATAAATCATCTAAAACTTCCTTACCAGTAGCATTTTTATACTTCTTTGCTAGTTCACTAGCTTGATCTGTTGTATATCCATCTGGTAATAACAATTTATATAAATCATATGATTTTACAAGATAATAGAATGTGTCTTCTGCCGAGATTTCCATAAGCCTATCGTTAACTTCATTTATTTGATCATCTGTATAATCTCCCTCTTGATCCTCAAAAAGTTTCTTTTCTATATCTTCATTTAACCCTCTATCACGTTTAAATCTTATTTCTAATGTTCTTTTAGCCGACTCACTATCTGCCTTAAACTGAAAATATATTTTGCCATTTTCATCAACCTTAAGTGCTAAATCATCCTGGAATTCTTCTCCATTTTCTTCCAAAATTTCAAATATCTTGTCCATAGTTTTGTAAAAAGCCTTGGTTGATTCAACTGTTTCCATATATGTTAATGCATATGTTTGTTTGTTAGTCGCTATTACGTTTCCATCAGAATCATAAATATTTCCTCTTGGTGCTTCCTCAGAAAGAAATTTAGTTGAACTTACATCAGCCTTTTCTTTATAATCATCATGCTTATAAACTTGTAAATATAATAACTTTGCTACTATAGTGCCCATAATTATAAACATAATTATATATAAAACAGAGTATCTAGAATTCTTTTTCTTTTTTTTAGGTTTATTTACTATCATTAAAACCTCCATGTATTTCTATCTAAATATTTATCTAGCATATTTAAAATAAATCTATAGAAAAGCATCATACAAATAGTATTTAATACTGCCGATAATAAAGCAACTTTCATATCAATACTTATAGCAAATAATTTAAATATTATAACTACCCCTAAAACCTTTAAAGTAGAAATAAATAACGCTATTAAAATTGGAACAATTCTATTTTCTTTAAATATACTTTCTCCAATTTTAGCACATAAAAGGCATAATAAAGTGTTTAAAAATAAATTAACTCCAAATCCTGAAAAGAAAAATAAATCCTGAAGAAATCCACTTACTATTCCAATAAAAAGTGCTTCATTTTTACCTCTAATAACTGAATATGCCATAGCAAATACAAATAAAAGACTTGGAAAGGCACCTGCAATTGAATAACTAGGTAATAAAGTATTATCTATAATCAATAATAACACTAATATAATTATTAAATATATCCTCTTCATAGTTCTATTCTCCAATATCAACCTTTTCTTTTGGAACAACAACAAACAATTCTTCAAGCTTATTGAAGTCCACATATGGTTTAACTACAGCTCTTTTCATAATCCCCACATTATCTACTTCTACTGAAATAACTTCTCCAATTCTAATTTCCTTAGGATACATTTCCCCTAATCCAGAAGTTAATATTTTATCTCCTTCTTTAATTGCAGACTCAATTGGAATATTAGATAGTTCTGTTAAATTTTTATTTTTACTATCTGTTATACCTTGTAGAATCCCAGTTGTTTCATCAGTACTTTCAACCATAGCTGCTACTGCAATATTTTCATTTAAAATAGTTTGAACAATAGCAAAACTTGAAGATGCCTTTGTTACTTTTCCAACTAAACCAGCAGGTGTTATTACCACCATGTCCTTTTCAACGCCATCTTTTGTTCCTTTATCGATTATATATCCATTAGATATATTTCCTCCACTATAGCCAATAATATTACATCCTAAATAATCATAATTGGCATTATTTTGTGAATAATCGAACATTTCTCTTAATCTTGTATTTTCATCTTTCATTCTTTCGTATTCTATTAATTTATTTTCAAGTTCAGCATTTTTTGCTGTAAGTTCTTCATTTTCTTTTTTTACATTAGAAAAATTAATAAAAAAGTCAAAAGAACCTTTTACTTTTTCATTTACTGTATAAACAATCTTTTGTAATGGACTAATAACACCACCAACACCACTAGATATAATATTTGAATTACCCTTTATACTTAATACAATTATTCCCAAAAAGGCAACTGACAGTACCACTATAGTTACTGCCAGTTTGTTTTTAAAAGGTTTCATTATTGACCTCTTTGAGTTTTACTTAATTCATCAAAATTATCTAGTGCTTTACCTGCACCTAAAACAACGCAATCTAATGGTGTTTCAGCAATGTGAACAGGCATATTTGTTTCGTGGTTTATTAATTTATCTAATCCTTTTAATAAAGCTCCTCCACCAGCTAGCATTATTCCCTTTTCCATTATATCCGCAGATAATTCAGGTGGAGTCTTTTCTAAAGTAGTTTTAATAGACTCAATAATTGCATAAACTGGTTCTTTTAATGCTTCTCTTATTTGATCCTCAGTTATTGTTACTATCTTTGGAAGTCCTGTTATCATATCTCTTCCTTTAATATCCATTGAGGCATTTTCTTCATCAATCTTATAAGCTGAACCTAATTCCATCTTAATTTGTTCAGCAGTTCTTTCCCCTATCATTAAGCTAAATTCTTTTTTAACATAAGCTATTATTGCCTGATCTAATTCATCTCCAGCAACTCTTAATGATTTGCTCGTTACTATTCCTCCTAAAGAAATAATAGCAACTTCTGTAGTTCCACCACCAATATCAACAATCATGCTACCTGTTGGCTCTCCAACTGGAAGTCCTGCCCCAATTGCTGCTGCCATTGGTTCTTCCATTAAAACTACATCTCTTGCTCCTGCAAATTTAGCTGCTTCTTCTATAGCTCTTCTTTCAACTTCAGTAACACCAGATGGATAACATACTATAATTCTTGGGCTTGTAAACGCACTTTTGCTTGTTACTTTTTCAATTAACTTTTTAAGCATAGTTTGTGCAACCTCAAAATCTGCAATTACACCATCTTTAAGTGGTCTTATTGCTACAATGTTACCTGGTGTTCTACCTATCATAAGCTTTGCTTCTTGCCCAACCGCTAATGGTTTTCTTGTATTACTATTTATCGCTACAACTGAAGGTTCGCTTAATACTATTCCTTTCCCCTTTACGAAAACAAGTGTATTAGCTGTTCCTAAATCTATTCCCATGTCTTTATTACTACTGAAAAATCCCATATGAATTCCCCTTTCGATTATATAATTCCTTTTTCTTTTAAACTAACATATTTATTATTACCAATTATGATATGATCTAACAATCCAATTCCTATAATATTTCCGCATTCCTTTAATCTAATGGTGATATCAATATCTTCCTTACTAGGACTGGGATCTCCTGATGGATGATTGTGACAAACTATTACATTTGCACTTCCCCTTTGAATTGCTTCTTTAAAAACTTCTCTTGGATGAACTATAGATGAGTTCAATGTTCCCTTAAATATGTCTTTAGTTCCTATCACAATATTTTTTGTATTTAATAAAATTAACTTAAATACTTCTTGCTTTAAATTAACCATTTCATTAATTAATAATGATGCAATATCCTTTGGTGATGAAATTTTAATCATCTCTTTTTGAGATTTAAAAGTTCTAATCCTATTAACTAACTCCATCATGGCAATTATTTGGCAAGCTTTCACTTTTTTAATACCTTTAATTTTACTTGCTTCCTCATAACTTACATTTAAAAGTCCGTCTAATCCATCAAGCTCAGCAAGTAATCTACTGCTTAAAGCTATGACATTTTCACCTTTTGTACCTGTTCTTAATAATATAGCTAAAAGCTCCTCATTAGATAAAGTATCAACTCCAAATTGAAGTAACTTCTCCATAGGTCTCTCATTTAATGGTATATCATTTACTCTAATATTATTCGTCATAAATACTCCTTATAAGTAATAATATACCCATTCCCCCTAATTATAAAACATTCTTTATCATCTTGTTTAACAAGTTTAATGGCAATCCAACTACGTTATAGTAACAACCATTTATTTTTTCAACAAATACGCCACCATATCCTTGAATTCCATAAGCTCCTGCTTTATCTAAACATTCTCCTGTGTCTATGTATCTCCATATTTCCTCATCTGAAAGCTCTGAAAAATAAACTTCTGTGTAAAGACATTCACTTTTCATTACTTGCTTTTCATTGTTAATAACTGTAACACCTGAATAAACCCTATGAACATTATTACTTAATAATTTAAGCATCCTAAATGCATCATCTTTATCCTTCGGTTTTCCAAGTATATTATCATCTATAACAACAATTGTATCTGCCCCTATTATTATAGAATCATTAGTACAATTTAATGCTACTGATTTAGCTTTTCCTTCTGCGAGTGTTTTAACATATTTTTCAATGTCTTTACTAACCTCTACTGTCCCCTCATCAAAGTCACTAATCTTTACTTCAAAATCACTTATTATCCTTGATAATAATTCTTTCCTACGATCTGAAGCAGATGCTAATATAAACTTCAAACATATCACATCCTACAGTTATTTATTATTTATTATTCCCAATTAAACGCTAGTCTTACACTTGACTTTAAAATTTAATTTAAACATAATAAAAAAAGAGGTAAAACACTTGCCACCTATCTTTTTTCTAATATAGTTTATCACTTAATAGATGTTCAAACAAGCACTTTCCTCTTTTTATATATGAATTTTTTGTAGAATATTATATATATTCCCTTAAGATTTTCTTAATTTTTTTACAATTATTGATATTTAATGTCATTATTTTTTTAATTAACTAAAACTCAATAAAATTTTGTATAAATATTGCATTTCGTTTGCTACATCTTCTTTCTTTATTTCAGCTGCCATATCATTAACATGATTTTTTAATTCAGTTAATACATCATTCTTATCACCTTCACTTATTACATCAAGTCCTTTAACCCAACTCTTAAAATCAGATGTATATACTGATTTTACATTATCCTTAAATGCTGTATCTAATATATTTAAGTATCCATTATAAATTCCTGCAATTTGACTTTGTACTTTATCATTTGAATTTAAATCAAATGATACTTTAGCACAATCTATACCACTACTAGTTAAAGTATCCATTATTGATTGTCCTTCTGCTGTTGTATATACTCCAGCTAACACTTTAAACTTATCTGACTCATTATATATAAAGGCTCCATATCCATTCGCTATTTTGTTATATGCCTCTTTTGCGTTATCCTCATTAGCAAAATACCCACATTGAATTGCCATAAAACTTGTATTTATACTTCCTTGTACATTTTCTTGACCTTCTGTACTATTATCAACTGCACTACTAGCTTGAACATCTTCACTGTTATCAGCTGCATTTTCAGCTTCGCTATTATCAATATTTTCACTTTGATTTACCGCTTCAGAATTTGCTTGAGTTTCACTAGCATCATTTAATGGTAAAAAATGAATAATTATATTAGCAAGCATTATCCCAACAATTACAACAAATACACTCATAGCTAAAAATGATAATATAGTTTTTGCAAGTCCACTATTTTTTTTAGTTTTCTTATAGTTATACCTTGTATACCTCACTTTCTCATCCACCCCATCTCTAACTTTCTTAAACTTTTACTTATTACATTACAATATATTCATTATTTATCTTATATATACATAACAAAAAACTTTTAATTCCCATACTAGTTTGTAAATTAAATTGTTTAAATTCAATCTTTTACTTATACTGTACTAAAAATATTTTTTCATAATAATAAAAAATAAAGGCCTAGTTAACTATACTGTGCCAAATAGACACCTTATAATTAACAAGCCTTCATTAAAATAGATTTTAAAATAGAAATTTTTTAAATAGAAATCTAATGATTTTTTATTATCTTATTTCTTTTAATATTCCTAATAAATATTCATAACAATTTTTAACTGATGAAATACTCATATGTTCATCTGGAGTATGTACATCATAAAGATTTGGTCCAAAACTTATCATATCTAAATTTCCAAGTTTTTCATTAAACAATCCACATTCAACCCCTGCATGGATAGCAACAATTTTTGCTTCTTTTCCATACATATCTTTATGAACCTTTTGGCATATATCTCTAACTTTTGAATTAGGATCATATTCCCATCCTGGATAATCAGATGTAGTTTCAAATTTTCCACCTAAAAGTTCTACTATAGTCTTACTTCTTAAAACTATTTCTTCTTTTAATGAAGGAATTGAACTTCTAATTGCTGAATCAAATTCTACCACTCCATCTTTTGTAGTTAGTACTCCTAAATTAGTTGAACTTTCTACTAATCCTTCAATTTCTGTACTCTTACTATTAATACCATTTGGATAAATGTATAATAAATCTACAACTTTCTTTGTACTTTCATCAGTAAACTCTTTGCATGTTTTAATATCAGTTATTGATGCTTCAATTTTTAATCCTGGATCTTGTGCTCTTAACTCATTTTCAATAATATTATTCCAATTATTTATTACTTCTATTGCAGTATTCTCATCATTAGGATTAACAGCTATTATTGCTTCTGCTTCTCTAGGTATAGCATTATTTTTAGATCCTCCATTTAAACTAACAAGATTAAATTTCACTTCTCTTAATAATCCTTTAAGTACTCTTCCTAATATTTTATTAGAATTTCCTCTTTCCTTAATTATATCCATACCAGAGTGACCGCCTTTTAACCCTGATATATTAATTTTTATTAATTTTTTACTACCAATCTCTTGCTCATCTACTTTTAAAGTAGCTGTGCTTCTTACTCCTCCTGCACAACTAACTAAAAGATATCCTTCTTCTTCATTATCAAGATTGATTAAAATCTTTCCTTGTAAATTTTCTTTTTTTATTGCCATTGCACCTGACATTCCTGTTTCTTCATCTGTAGTTAATAATACTTCTATTGGCGGATGTGGAATGTCATTTGAAGCTAATATAGCCATTGCATAAGCTACTGCTATCCCATTGTCTGCTCCTAATGTAGTATCTGTTGCATATATATAATCATCAACTATTCTTAATTTTAATGGATCTTTTTCAAAATCATGCTCTACCCCATTATTTTTTTCACACACCATATCCATATGACCTTGAATAATTACTGTTGGTGCATTCTCGTATCCTGGCGTACCTGGTTTCTTTATAATAACATTTAATGCTTCATCTTGTATGCTTTCAAGACCTAATTCTTTACCAAAATTCAACAAGTAATCACTTATTCCTTTTTCATTTCCTGATCCTCTTGGAATATTAGAAATCTCTTCAAAATATTGAAAAACCGCTTTTGGTTCTAAATTTTGTAAAATCTTCATTTTTACGTCTCCTTACTGTTTAATTATGTTAAAATAATTATATATCAATTAGTGCAACATAATCTATATAGAACAAATATATTTTATTATTTTATTATTTTATAATTTTTATTTTTGATAAAGTGAGGTGTTTTTATGCAAAAAACTAAAATGATTTTCACAATTGGACCAGCAAGTGATAATGAAGAAACATTAACACAATTTATTAAAATTGGTATGAATGTGGCTAGATTAAACTTTTCTCACGGAACACATGAAACTCATAAAGAAAAAATAGACTTAATAAAGAAAATAAGAACTAATCTCAATACTCCTACTGCAATAATGCTTGATATTAAAGGACCTAAAATAAGAACTCATAATTTTATAAATGATGGAGTTGAATTAAAGGCAAATCAAATATTTGCCTTCAAATGTGGTACAGAAATAACAGGTAATACACAAGAATGTTCTATCTCATATTCCGAATTATATAAGGATGTAAATATTGGAGGAACTATACTAGTCGATGATGGATTAATTAACTTTGAAATTATTGATATAAACGGAAAAGATATAATATGTAAAGTATTAAACGATGGAGTTATCAAAAATCATAAAGGGGTTAATGTTCCTAATGTTAGTATTAATTTACCTTCTGTAACTGAAAAAGATAAAGATGACTTAGTTTTTGGATGTAAGATGGGCGTAGATTTTGTAGCAGCCTCTTTTATTAGAAAAGCTTCAGATATTAAAGAAATAAGAGACCTTCTTAACAAAAATAACGGTAAAAATATTCAAATTATAGCTAAAATAGAAAGTCAAGAAGGTGTAAATAACATTGATTCTATTTTAGAAGTAGCTGATGGAATAATGGTTGCTAGAGGTGACATGGGTGTTGAAATTCCAATAGAAAAAGTTCCTATTATTCAAAAGAAAATCATAAAGAAATGTAATGAAGCTGGAAAAATAGTAATTACAGCAACTCAAATGCTTGATTCAATGATAAGAAACTCTTTACCTACTAGAGCTGAGGCTTGCGATATTTGTAATGCTATTTTTGATGGAACGGATGCAATTATGTTAAGTGGTGAAAGTGCTAGCGGACAATATCCAATCGAAGCAGCTAATACTATGTCTAAAATAGCTAAAGAAACTGAACTTCATTTAGATTATAATTATTTAAATCAACGTTTAAAAGAACCTGCAATGTATGACTTTGCTGAAGCTATTAGTTATTCTACTTGTAGAACTTCTAATGTTCTTAATGCTAAAGCAATTGTTGCAGCAACTAACTCTGGCGCAACAGCAAAACTTGTTTCTAAGTATAAGCCAAAATGCCCTATAATAGCTATTACTCCTCATGAGGAAGTAATGCGTGGATTAAGCTTAAATTTTGGTGTTTATCCAGTCTTATGTCAAGAATTTGCAACTACTGATGACATTTTAAATGAATCAAAGAAGATTGTAGCAGAATTGAACTTAGCAGATAAAGGTGATGACATTATTGTTGCTGCCGGTATGCCAACAAATTATACTGGTGGAACCAACATGCTTAAAATCGAAAAACTTTAGATACTTAATGGAATAACGAAAAAAGTAATGATTTTATGAAAGGGAGGATATAAATTCTTAACGAAAATTATACTAACTCCTGTAGATAATATCATTACTTTTTCTTTTTCACGTTTACCCGTAATTAATTGAATAATCCGCTGAATAGATCTCCTAGTGTAACATCACCATCGTTATCATTGTATTGTAAGTATTCATTTGATCTTTCAACAGCATCTTTAATACTTAAAGAAATTCTCTTGTTTTCTTTATTAACATCAAGAACCTTAACTTTAACCATTTGTCCCACTTCAAGAACATCTGAAGGTTTAGCTATATTTTCATCAGTAATTTCATTGATGTGGACTAACCCTTCAACACCTGGGAATAATTCTACAAATGCACCAAAAGACATAAACTTAACTACTTTACCTTCTAATACATCTCCAGCTTTTATACTATCAGCATGTACCTTCCATGGTTCTTTATCTACATCTTTTAATATTAGTGAAACTCTTTCATGTTCAGCATCTACATCACCTACAAATACTGTAACCTTATCGCCTTCACTAACTACATCTTCAACCCTTTTTACTCTTTCCCAAGCTAAATCATTAATGTGAATTAATCCAGTTATTCCTCCAATATCTACAATAGCACCAGCCTTTATTATCTTCTTAACTGTACCTTCTCTTTTTTCACCACTTTTAACATTTTTCCAAAGTTCTCTCTTCTTTGCATTGTAAGCTTCTTCTTCTAAAATTCTTCTTGAAGCAACAACCTTTCTGTTTCTTAAATCTAATTCTGTTAATCTTACTTCAATTTCTTTTCCTAATAAAGTTTTAAGATCTATTCTTTCTCTTGAAGCTAAAGAAGCTGGTATAAATACTCTAATAGATCCATAGTAAGCAACTAATCCACCTTTAACCTCTTCTTTAATAACAACCTTTATAGTTTCTTCTTTATCAAAAGCTTTCTTTAAATCTTCTTTTTCAGTTATTTGAAGTGCTCTTAATCTAGAAAGTTGAACATATCCTTCTCCATCATTTGGTGAAATAACGTATACATCTAATATATCACCTGGTTTAACAACATCAACTGGTGAAATATCTCCAATAACTAACTCTTCCTTAGCTATTACACCATCGAATGCATAATTAATATTAACTGTAGCTTCCTTATCATTAACATCTATAATTTGACCTTTTAATATATCTCCTGAATTAATTCTTTTTACATCAAATTCTTTTAAAAGATCTCCCATTGAATTCTCATTTAATTCAACTGACATAACTAATCACTCCTTTGTAAAAACTTTTCACATTTAATTTTAAGTCAACAGTAAATTTTATACAAGCAAAACAAGAAAAAAGCCATTTTGATTATATAATATGCCCCCTTCATAATAACAGTTTTTTTATTCTAACTGTCTACTATAAAGAGAGCATATTTAAAATTTCGATTCTCACTTTATTATATTAATTTTTTATATTATAGTAATTTCTTTTCTTTCTTAATGGCATTGTAACAATAATTTATTATGTCACTTCTTTTTATTATTCCAATAAATATGCCTTCATCATCAACTACTGGAACAAAGTTTTGAGTAGTTGCTAATCTAATAATACTTTCAACATCAGCATTAATCGAAACACTTTTATGTTTTGTTCTTATAGCTATTTCACTTACTTTAACATTTTCAGTATTTTTAAAATTAAGATTAGCTGTATTTTTTAACTTCCATAATAAATCACCTTCAGTTAAAGTTCCTACATACTTTCCTTGCTTGTCTATTAATGGTATTGCCGTGTAACCATGATGCTCCATTCTCTCAATTACTTGTCTCATGGTTGCATCTATATATTCATAAATAACCTCACTTTTAGGAGTTAAAAGAAATGCAATATTCATATCTTCTGTCCTTTCCTTTAAATCTTACTTCTCTTACATTTTATCATATATAAAATCTAAATGTTATATGACATCAAACTTTTAATAATTTATTTATTTATTTTATTCATAATTAATTATAAACTTTATTTTTTAACTTATTTTCATATCTTAAATAATCATATTCATCTATAACAGTAGCAACTTCCTTATAAATTTCTTCACCACATAAGCTTTTCTTTACTATAAGTTCATCTAAAACTCTGCTATTACACTTAGAACAAGTTCCTAATGATATAAATCTCCATCCAACTATACTAAAAGGATAATCAATTTCTAACTTTTTTTTACATTTTGGACATATTTGATTTATCTTTTCGTAATTTAATTCAACCCCTTCTAATGATCTTACCTCTAAAGCTGGCATTTTAAAAATATCTTCTACTATATAATTTTTCACTGCTCGTGAATTATACATATTTTTAAATACATGTGCTGTATAAATGCAATCATTTAAAGCATCATGTAATAAATCTTCATTTACTTTTATTTTTAATGCTTTAAGAGCATTTTTTAAGCTTAATGATTTCCTATATCCAAGTATTTTAGTTACATACTCTTGAATATCTAAGTAATTATCTATCCAACTTAAATCATCATATCCATAGTAATTTGCATTTCTTATTATTTCTGCAATATCATCTTTTGCCCATGAGCAAATAATATCTCCTTCATCAACCATTTCCTTTAATTTATTAATACCTTCAACAAATCCTACTCCATTTTCTAAATCCTTAATATTAATTTTAGTTATTTCTAAAATTTTAGGATTTATAATTGGAATAACAGATGGTTTTATATATACCTTTAGTTCTTCACACGGCTGCATATGTGCATCTAACTTCACTGCACCTATTTCTATTATTTCATTATCTAATTCTAAATTTTTCAGTCCTGGATTATCATTATAAACATTCGGTATACATTTATGTATACCACTTAGGTTATTAAACTCTAAATCAATTATTATAAAAGCCACCCTTATTCCCCCACTCTCTTTACTCTTCTATATCAATACCTGCTAACTTCATTAAATGCTTTGCATTTTGAGTTTCACTCATACCTCTTCTAAGCACATAATCAAAATTTATTTTATTATTCTTATAATATTCTCTAAAATTATAATTAACTAACCAGCTTTTTTCATTTTCTAAATCACATAACTCTAAATCATGTGTTGATACTAATCCTACACCTTGAAGTTTTACAAGCTGTTCAATTAAAATCCTTGCACCATCATGCCTATCTTGTGAATTAGTTCCTTTAAATATTTCATCTAATAAGAAAAATACCTTTTCTCCATTTTTAGCCGCTTCTATAACTAATTTTATTCTTAATATCTCAGCATAAAATGATGATATATTCTCATCTAAATTGTCTTGAGTTCTCATACAAGTATAAATATTGCTTATTCCGCACTTAAATCCTTTTGAAAAAGTAGGTAATCCTAAATAAGTAAGTACCATATTAAACCCTATAGTTCTTAAAAAAGTACTCTTTCCTGACATGTTTGATCCAGTAATTAATGCAACCTTCTCACTTCCCTTAAGGTTAAAATTATTAGCCTTTGCTCTTTCTCCTAATAAAGGATGTGCTAATTCAATAGCTTCAATTTCATTAATTCCTGAAATAGTTGGATAAGTCCATTCTTCATGCTCAAATGATATTGTAGAAAGACTTACAAGCGCTTCTACTTCCCCCATGTCTTCAAGCCACTTTTCTAGCTTATATCCATTTTTAATTCTCCACTCCTGTAAATTACTTAAAATAAAAATATCACTCATAAAAAATACATTTATTAATAAATAATAGGCATTTGAAGTACTATCCCCTAACCAAGAAATAATATTTTTTAATTTTTTCATTTCATTCTTACAATTAATATTTGAGCTTACTAAATCTTTTTGAATATCCAATAGCTTTTTAGATTGAAAGTTTTCATCTTGTATAATTGAAAGCAATTTACTGTATTTTTCTATCTCTCTCTTATTATTTATAAAAATATCAATTACATCACTTAATTTTTTAGTAAACAATTTAATAACTAAGTAATTAATAACTAAATCTAATATTAAATAGGAAATAGATAATCGTCCAATGATAGTTAAAAATAATATTATGCATGTAATTGCAATAAATATATACGATATATATTTAACTGTAAAATTATTTTTCTCTTCATTTGAAGCCCAATCTAATAATTCTTTAAGCTTTTCTTTTTTCTTACTTTCTATACTTGCTTCAAAATAAATCTTTTCACAAAATTCTCTTTTGTTAGCTAATTCTTTAATTGCTTCTTGCTCTTCTTCTATTTCATACCTAGTCGGTAACGAATTCATTATCATCTTACTTGCAAGTTTTTTTCTTCCAAATGTAGTCTTAGTCAAATTAATCCATTGAAATAAGGAGTTTTTACCAAATATATCTAAATCACTTGAAAATTTATGATTTCTATCAATAAATTCTTCACCTATATCACTAAATTCTTTCCAAGTATTATCCAATCTCTTTAACCCTTTTTCATTATACTCTAATATAACTAGTAATCTTTTTTTAGAATTTATTCGTTCATTATGGAAAAATGCAACTATTATAAATAATATTAAGGAAATTAAAAAACTACCTCCAACTGCCTCCATACTATTTTGTTTATAAAAATAATACATCATTCCAATACATAAAATAACAATCATAAATCTTAATGTTGAAAAAACTAACAGGTTTTTCTCTAATTTTGCTAATTTTTCTTTAACACTTTTTATATTATCATTGTAATAATTTAATGCTTTTCCCATTCTTGATACCTCTTAAAATAATTCTATAATCAATAGTTTAGACTATTTTTCCCATTTAATCCATAATAATTTATTGATTACTACTTATAACTTAATATATTTATGTTCAATGCTATTTTTTCTAGCTATATTTTCTTCTCTTCTTTGACAAGTGAATAAAATACATTGCTCAAAGTTTTCTTTTACTAAATACTTAATAGTCTTTTCTATACGCATATCATCATATTGAACAAATGCATCATCTAAATATATAGGGACATTTTTATTCTTAAATATCATTTCTATAAAAGCTAGCCTTAAAGATAAATATAATTGATCATTTGCACCATTACTTAATATCTCTGCTGGTAATATGTTATTATCAGCTTTCACCTTCATCTCATAGGTATCTGATACCATAACATCATTGTATTTGTTATTAGTCAATTCTTTAAAAGAATACATAACATTTTTATTAAGAATAGGTCCAAAGCTTCCTCTTATCTCATTATAAACTTCATTTAATATTTCACTGGTAATATTACTAGCTTTAAGCTGATTCTCATATTCTGCTATATAACTTTCAACCTCTTTGATTTCTTCTTCAATAGTTGGAATATCTCTCTTGCCATTAAATCTATTTTTTATTTCATTTTCTATATCTTTTATTTTCTTTTCAACCTCTACAAATCTTATATTCTTTTCTCTAATAACATCATCTATTTCATCTTCATTTTCATAAGAATAATCAAAATTTATATTTATTACATCACTTAACTCTTCCTTTATTGCTTCAATATCCTTTCCTCTTGTTAATACTGAATATGCTTCTTCAACTGATGCAAGACTTTTATTTATTTCATCTCTTTTTCTTAACTTATTCTCTAATTCTTTAATAATTTCATCAACATCAACTAAATTTACATTATTAAATCCTATGGAACTTAAACTTTTATTTAATTTTTCTTCTCTGATTAATAATTGTTCCTTCGTTCTATTTAAACTATTCTTTAAATTGCTTAGTTCAATTTCTAAATTAGTAAACCCTTTGGATAACTCCTTATATTTATAAATCTCAGAAATTAATTTTTCTAAGCTATTTAATGATGAAATTCTTAAATACTCTTCTATCTCACTATTTACTTCTTCATGCTCACGTAAAGCTTTATCCAATGATAGCAATTTCTTCTGAGTTAATTTTTCACTCATCTTACTATTAATCTTTTCTTGTAAGCTTAAATAATCATCATAAACCTTTAATTTTTTTAATAATTCTGTATAGTTACTAACATTTAATTTATTACAATATTTATTTAATTCAGCTTCAATTTTTCTAATACTTTCATTTAATTGATAAGTTGTTTTGTTTTTTTCTGATCCTAATTTACTACTATATAAGTTAATACCTAAGAATCCCAGTATAACTATACCAATTGTATAAAATATAAACTCAAAAGGATTATTAATAAATATACCTAAAATAATACTTATTAATGATACTACCCCTAATAAAATTAAAAACCTTGTATTTTGTACAATAACTTCATTTTTATTTTCCATTATGAATTTTAAACTTTTAAGCTTATCTTCATATGTTGCAAATAGTTTTTCTATATCACTCTTAAAATTTTTAATTTCTATTGCTGAACCTATTAGCTTTTGAGCTTCTTTTTCCTTAACTTTTAAAAAGTTAATTTCACTTTCTATTGAATTATTTATTTCAACCTTTTCATTTAATAGCTCATTTTTTATTTTTAATGCTTCTAAATTACTTAATATATTTTCAGGTAAGTTCTCCATATAATAATAACTACGTAATGGAGCCTTTAAATCTATTAATTTCTCTTCTTTAATAGAAATCCTTTCCTCTTCTTCTTTAGTTATATCTAATAAATTTAAATACATAGTATATTCTTCTTTAAGATTTTCTATAAAATTATAATTTATTATTTCATCTTTAAAGGTTAATGATTTGTTTATTGATACTTCTTTATTTTTTAGATCTTCTTTCTTTTTAAAATACTCTGCTATTTCCTGATACTCTTTTTTTATTTTCGTCTTTTTCAAGTATTTTTTATATATTTCTAAATTAATAACTTCTTTATTTAAGTTTTTCTTTTCCTCATTTAACTGAATTAATTTTTCTTCATTATCTATATTATGATTTGATAATTTATAAGCTTCATATCTTTCACTAAGTAAATCACTATATTTATTTTTTAAACAATCAAGCTTTCCATTCTTTCTTACATTTGATATAGACTTTTTATATTTATCTAGCTTATTAAATGCCACATCTACAGATACTTGTCCTTCTTCAGTTCCTATTGAATTTGATAGTTTATCTAATATCTCTTCTTCTTTATCCTTTTTAACTGCTACCGCTAATTGTCCAATAAATAATGTATTTACAAATGTAGCTCTATTTATATTTATAAAATACCTTCCTGGTTCATCTTTATTAATAAAGCTTATTTCTTCACCAGTAATAGCATCTATAATAATTGAAACATCGTCTTTTTTAGTTCTTCCAAATGTTCTTCGTATTATATACTCCTTATTTTCATGTAATATACTAAGTTCACCACTAATAGTTTCACCACTATTAGGTGTATATTTAATTCTTTCATTTAACTTATAATCCTTACCTTTATAAGAAGAAAAACCATACAACCAAACTTTTATGAATGCTTGAATAGTGCTTTTACCAGCTTCATTTTCTCCATATATTAAGTTTAATCCCTTATTAAAATTTATTTTTTTATTTTTAATTCCACCGAAAGCAATTATATTTACATTTTTAATAATCATTTAAATTCACCTCTTCTTCTGAGAGACATTGAATTCCTAATTTTAATGCAAGCCTTAATAAATCTTTTTCATCATCACTACTTGCTTCTTCTATCTTTTTCATTATTTTAGCTACAAACTTACCCTTTACAGAATAATCCTGACTTACCTGATCTAAATCTACTGCAATACTCGTAGTATTAACAATCTTTATATAGTAAAATTTCCCCTTTATCTTTTCACTCAATATCCTTTCATTTAAGGAAAAATGCTCTTTTATCTCCCCCTTTAAAATTATCTTATAAAAATTCTGCTTAAACTCTTCTGAATTTACCTCAGATAATATCTTTGATATCAATTCATCATAAGTATTAATATCGCTAATATCTATTTCTCGAGTTATATATTTTCTTTTACAAATAGGTTTAAAATAAAGTGATACTCCTCCACAGTATACATCTCCAATAATTACTCCCTTTTCTCCTTCTTCATCAAATCCCCGTCCTTGAGGGCAACCACTATATGCATAATAAGTGTTTCCTTCTTTAAGGATTCCCGAAAATTTATGTCTATGCCCTATTGCAATATAATCTAAACCTGATTTTCCTATTTCATTTAAATAAATTGGATTATATTCATTTTTGGAATTTCCTTTTTCAACCTCACCATGGATAACCATAATGTTTATTTTACTTCTATCTACATTAATTTCTTTTAATAAGCTTTCATGCTCATAGCTAGCATTAAATCCAGCACCCCAAACTACTAAATTTAATTCACTAACTTCTTTATACTCAAGTTCTCCTTTAAATATATAGACATTATCTGGCCAATTGACCATCTTATAAAATGATTTTTCATTATAAGGATCATGGTTTCCTGGTGAAATAAATACTTTAACCTTTTCTATTCTCTTTAGTTCATTTGCTATAAAAAATAAGGTATTCTTATTAACTGTTAAATTATCAAAAACATCTCCTGCAATAAGTAATACCTCTACATTTTCTTTTATGGTTAAATCTATTATATTTTTAAATACCTCTAATAGTTCTTCTTTACTATTTTCTGAAACTTCTTTTGTAAGCTCCTTAAAAGGTGTATCAAAATGCAAATCAGCACAATGTAAAATTTTAACTTGTTTCATACTATCACCCACTTTGCGAACTTCTGTTCATATTTTACCATTTTTATGGGCATAAGAAAAGAGTCACATTATCATAGAATTTCTACTCTAATGTAACTCTTCTCTTTTTTGAATGATAGTTTAATTTTCTGGTGGTATTTCACCCATAACAGTACTCACCCTCTCGAAGTATTGTTTCCTCTAATTCGTTAGCTTTGTACTCGTTAGTGGTTTTCTACTTTAATCCACTTTCGTATTGTTCTACCATTCTCTTAACCATTTCACCACCAACGGAACCACATTGTCTTGAAGTTAAATCACCATTGTAATCAGTGAATGGTACACCCATTTCTGCGGCAACTTCATTTTTGAATGCGCTTAATCCTTGTTTTGATTCTGGAACTAATGCTTTTGACATAATGAATTCCTCCTCTGGCTTCCGGTATTTTGTAAACATAACTTAAATTTATTTAAGTCGTATCTTGTTTACACTATTATATTAACCACTATGAATTTTTATATTACAAGTAAATAATACCTATAATTTATTAATTTGGATTTGTTTTAACTGTTTTCCTTATTACCAACTTTTTTCACTTTCTTAACTATAAAATCACGCACAATAGCTAATACCATTCCTATTTGAAATGATAATGAAACGGCAATAACTTGAAGATAATTAACCTTACTCATTTTATATACTATAAAAGTTTCAATTATCCACACTAAACTTGCCATTAACGATGCTTTCTTTCCACCTATTAATGAACAAAATATTATACTAAAAAATATTACTCCTTGTATTTGAACAAAACTCATTGATTCACCTCATATTAAAATAATTTATTTTAAGTTCTATCCAAATTACAATATTTTAATCATTATCGCTTTTACATAAAAGTCTAAACTTACATTGACCACATTTATAACTCTTTTGTGTTTTTTCAAAAACACTTTTTTCTTTCGGCTTATTTAAACTAATATCATCTAAATAATAATTTATAATTTTTAAATCATTATCAACTTTTGCTTTTATATACTCAATATCTTCGCTTTTAAATATAATTTCCTCAGAATGACCTTCTAATAAATATTCAACTCTCCCCTTAATTCGTGAATAATGAATATCATATTTTTTCATTACATACCATGCATAAACAAGTAATTGTTCTTTATCATCTTCAGAAGGTTTTCCCGTTTTCCAATCTACAATTACATAATAACCATCAGGACTTTTGTATAGTAAATCTATTTTTGAATAAACCTTTAAGCTATCATGGTTAAAACTACTAAATATATCTTCATCATTTTCGATAATTATAGTTTCATTATTTAATATTTCTTCAAAAGTTGTTGAAACATAAAAACTATTAACACATTGAATCAATCTTTCTTTTAATTCATCTCCAGTTTCCTTAGATATTTTACCGCCATAATAATATTCTTGAAGCATATAACCCCTAGGATACTCATCCCACTCCTTGGTTTTATATTTATTAATACTTTCTCTAATAACCCCTCTTAACTCATTCAATGTAATTTCATTGAATCTATTTGCATTCATAAATTTACTTTTATCTTTTTTGCATATATTAATTATTCCTCTAATTTTTTTATGAACAACTTCTCCAAAGCACATCCACAAGTTAGTTAATTTTTTTAATCTCCATGCTATCTTTTGTTCATCTGTACTATTAAAAATCCATCCATTATGACTTCCATAGTAAGTATAATAATATTCTCTTTGGCAAGAATCTAATGTTTTCATTCTTGAAATAGACCAAGATTTTTCTGGGTATTTGCGCTCTTCATATCCTTCACTCATTTTTTCATTCTCCTATTTATTACTTAATAATACTTTTACATTATTATATAAATATATTTTCTTAAATTAATAAAATAAAAATTTACTTTCTTAATTATAGTATAAATTATGTTTTCATTAATTCAGAATAAATTTTCTTGATTTACAAAAAATATTATTAAATTTAATTATTGGAGGTTAATTATGAAAAATTTTTCTTTTAAATTACTCAGCTGTATTGGTTTATTTTTTTTATGCAGTTCTTTAGTTTCTGCTCTTCCTTTAAATTCTTCTAATAAAAACGAAGTATTAATTGTTAGTGATGGTAACTCTAAAGTTGGTCTTCCTGATAGATTTAGAGATATTCCTACTTTAAATATTTCTGGAAGTGCCCAATTTACTAAGAAGCAAGCTAAAAACTTAAAAGATTCTATTTCAAAAGAAAATATATGCATTGTAGATTTAAGACAAGAATCACATGGAATGATAAATGAATTTGCTATAAGTTTTTTTGATAGATATAAGGATTTAAATAACGGTTTTACAACAGAAGAAACCATTAATAAAGAGAACTCTTTGCTAAACAAAATTAAGATTGGCAGCACAGTTCCACTTTATAGACGTACTGGTGCTCTTATTGAGAATTTAACTGTTGACTTCGTTAGTAACGAATCTACAGTAGTTACTGATGTAGGAATGCAATATAAAAGGTTTGCTGTAAAAGATAACGGTGCCCCAACGCCTACCATTGTTGATGAATTTGTAGAATTCATAAAGAATAAACCCGATGATTTACACCTTCACTTTCACTGTGACGCTGGCGAAGGAAGAACCACATCATTCATGGTTATGTATCAAGCATTAAAAAATGCTAGTAATTTATCATTAGACCAATTATTAGGTTATCAATATAATATTGGTGGAGTTAATCTTCATGACAATTCTGCCCAATTAGAGTTCTTAGAAGATTTTTATAATTATGTTGAAAAAAATAAATCTGACAACTATTCAACACCTTATTCTGAATGGATTAAGGAGGCATAAGATCTTCTTCCTCTTAAGTAGTAAGTTTAAAGTTAAGGATAAAACTTTTTATATCAATTTAGATTAATTTATTCCTTAACTTTAAACTTACCGCCATACTAAATTCTTATTTATCCATATTAATATTATTTTCACGTGCTACAGTAATAACCCTCTGTATATGCATAGTTAAGTAAACTATCTCATCATCATTTACATGGTAATCATTATTTTTCAATATATAATCACCTATTTTAACTGCACATTCATATGCTTCAGGATATGTTGTTGAAATCATTTTAATAAAATCGGAATCGGTACTATTATTTTGATTATTATTTACGATACGTTTTGCAAAATACTTCAAGTGAGTTAGTAATCTATCATAATTTAAATCATCCTCATCTAATTCTATTGCAAAATTATACTTAATTATATTTAATATATCTTTAATAATTTTAGTTGAAGTTATAGATTTCATGGTTGTTTCTCTATATCCTGCATTTACAAAATGTAATGCAATAAATCCTGCTTCATCCTCTGGTAATTCAATCCCCAATTTTTCATTTATATAATCAACTGCCCACAACGAAACTTTAAATTCAGCTTTATGCACTCTTCTTACTTCATTTAACAATTCATTTTTTATGATAATTCCACTTCTAAATCTTTTTACAGCAAATGCAATATGATCAGCTAATGAAACATAAATTTGCTTATCTAAAACTGTATTAAGTTCCACTATGGCATGAGTAATTATTTCATCAGTAATTTCAAATATTCCTTCTGGAATTTGATTAATTAACTTTTTAATTTTGTTTCCTAAATTTTCGTCATCTACTACAAATGTCTTTTCTATTTTTTTTTCATCTATTTGTTGCCCCGGCTTTTTATTAAATGCTATTCCACTGCCCATAAGAATTACTTCTTTTTTAGTCTTAGGATCAATTGAAACAACAACATTATTATTTAAAACTTTTTCAACTATCATTTATAAAACTCTCCTTATGGTACTAAAAAAATAGCCTAAACTAAGATTGCTCCTAATTTAGGCATATTATATTAGTATTCTAACACTTTAAATATTTACTTGTCAATTAAATGAATTGACTATAATAATTCTTAAATTATATTTGTTTTATTGGCAATACAATAATAAATTCACTACCTTCTCCAAGATTACGACTTACAAAGTAGTTGTTATTATTATATTTAATTTTCTAATAATATTCCCCCAATTATACCCTTTATTTTCTTTAATATCTCTATAATAAGTAAAAAAAGACTTAGCATTTTATGCTAAGTCTTTTTAAGTTTGGCAGGGGTACTAGGAATCGAACCTAGCCTAATAGTTTTGGAGACTACTGTACTACCGATATACGATACCCCTTCAACATTGACTATTTTACCATGGCAATATAATTATTGTCAACTGAAAATATTACTAACTATTATAGACTTTACGTGTAATAACAAAAAGTTAATAGTTAATAATTAATAGTTAAGGATGAAACTCCTACCGGAGTTTCTTGTTTCTTATATTTTTCTAAATTTAGCTTAGCTAAATTTATTGCTTAACTACTCACTACTCATTTTTAATTACTAACTAAAAATATTATTTCACAATATTTTTAGTAACTTCTCTAATTACCTTTTTTAATACTACTGCTCTTATTGCATCATATGTTATTTCTGATGGTACTATCTCTTTTATATCTTTTAATTTATTATATCCCACTTCATCTATTGCCTTTAATATTATTTTTTCTTCATCATTATCGAAAAACTCTTCTAAGTTTATTTTAAAGTTAATTTCATTACCCTCAGAAATATATTGCTGTACATGCCCCATTATTGTAGTTAATGCTAGATTTCTTTCTTTAGCAATTTCTTTTAACGATTTTCCTAACTTAATATAATCAACTGTAATGTCATGAGATTTTCTCTTTTCTCCCTCTTCTTTAGTTTTACTATATTTTTTGTTATCATCATTTTCTAAAACTTCATCAAATGATATATTAGTGCTCTTAGTCCTATTAAAACTCCAATTAACTTCTATATTTTTTTCTTCAATATATTCTTTAATCTTAGCCATGAACTTATCACCATATTTATTTAGCTTTGAATTACCTACTCCACTTATATCTAAGAATTGTTCATCCGTTATTGGCATCCTATTGCTCAATTCCTTTAAAGTTGAATCTCCAAATACCATGTAAGGAGGTATCTTTTCTTCCCTTGAAATCTCCATTCTTAATTCTTTTAATATAATAAATAATTCATTCTCTTCTATTTTAATCTTCTTAACTACTTGTTCCTTAACAAATACTTGCTTTTCACCTTTTACAATATCCATAGATAATTGATTTAATTTCAAAACCGGATATTCTCCTTTATAATTTAAATATCCATGTGAAATCAACATATTTATAAATTCAGTTAATGCATCTTTTGTATAATTTTTCACTATTCCATAAGTAGATAATTCATCAAATCCCAATTCATATACCTTCTTATTTTTAGACCCTCTTAGAACATCTACAACCATTCCAATTCCAAATCGTTGTCCCATTCTATAAACACAAGATATTACTTTCTGCGCATCTACACTTTTATCAACTAACTCTCCAGGTGCCTCACAATTACTACAATTGTTACATCTTTCATCATATTGTTCACCAAAATAATTTAATATATATTTCCTATAACAATCTTGTGTGTAAACTAAATTTATCATAGTTTGAAGTTTTTCAAGCTCATTTTCTTTTCTTACAGTATTTTCTGTTGCAGTTTCAATAATATATTTTTGAGTTTGAACATCTCCAGGTGAAAATAGCATTATACATTCACTGTCTTCTCCATCTCTCCCTGCTCTACCTATTTCTTGGTAATATCCCTCAATATTTTTAGGCATATTATAATGTATTACATATCTAACATTTGGTTTATCAATCCCCATACCAAAAGCATTTGTTGCAATTATTATATTTACCTTATCATAAATAAAACTTTCTTGAGCCTCTTTCCTATATTCATCATTTAATCCAGCATGATATTTTTCCACTTCTAATCCTTTAGAAATTAATAAGTCATATAAACTATCAACCTCTTTTCTAGTAGAACAATAAATTATACCTGATTCATCCTTATTGCTATTTATATAGTCTAAAATGTAATTTTTCTTATTTACACCCTTTTCTATTATTATCTTAAGATTTTTTCTATCAAAACCAGATATAAATATCTTAGGATTATTTAATTCTAATAATTTTATTATGTCATCTCTAACTTCAGCAGTTGCTGTTGCTGTAAATGCTGCAACTATAGGTCTATTTCTCAAAAGTGAAACTACCCTACTAATTCTCCTATAACTACTTCTAAAATCGTGCCCCCATTGCGATACACAATGTGCTTCATCTACAGCCACCATTGAAACATTAATACTAGCTATAAGTTCTAAAAACACATGTGATTCTAATCTTTCTGGTGCCACATATAATATTTTTATTTCATTTTTTGCAGCTTCATCTAAAATATTATTTATTTCAATATTATTTAATGAAGAATTAATATATGCTGACTTAATCCCTAAATTATTTATATTATCAACTTGATCTTTCATAAGCGAGATTAATGGAGAAATTACTATTGTTATACCATCTAACAACATTGCAGGTACTTGATAACAAATAGATTTTCCCCCACCAGTTGGCATTATAGTTAAAACATCATTACCATTTAGTATTTCTCTTATTATATTTTCTTGCCCTTCTCTAAATGAACTATATCCATAATATTGTTTTAATATATCTAATGCTCTATCCATAAATTCTCCTTACTACTCAATAAAATATTTTTCTTCTTAATTATTAACATTACTACTAAACTTATTCAAACATTTGTTCTCTTTGTGTAATATCACAAATTTGCTTTATCTCTTTTTTATAAAAAAATAATAAAAAAAAGCTAGCAAGAAATTCTTACTAGCTTCTATGGCAGGGGTACTAGGAATCGAACCTAGCCTAATAGTTTTGGAGACTACTGTACTACCGATATACGATACCCCTTAGTACAAAATTATTATACATTATGTTATTAATAAAATCAATATTTTTTCTACTATTTTTTTATAATTCTTTTCTTTTTCGTACTTTTTGGATAAAATATAAAATAGCAAATACTATTAAGAGTTACTAGTTAAAAGTTTAGAGTTAAAATTTAATTTAGCTTATAACTAATCACTACTAACTCCTAACTAACCTAAAAGGGAGGATTTTAACATGGTTTTTTCTGTTAATAGTGTTGAAGAAACTACAAACCTTGGTATATCACTTGGTAAAATATTAAAACCTGGGGATATAGTTTGTTTAACTGGGGATTTAGGTACTGGCAAAACCCATATAACAAAAGGAATTGCGAAAGGCTTAGAAATAACTGATTACATAACAAGCCCAACTTTTACAATTGTAAATGAATATGATTCTGGTCGTTTAAAATTGAATCATTTTGATGTTTATAGAGTTTCAGATCCTGATGAAATATACGCAATTGGATTTGATGATTACATTTTTTCAGATGCCGTTTCAATTATTGAATGGGCTAATTATATTGAAGAAATACTTCCAAAAGATTTTCTACATATTTATATAGAAAAAGATTTAGAAAAGGGCGAAGATTACAGAACAATTACTATAACTCCATATGGAGAAAGATATGATTATATAAAGGAGCTAAAAATATGATAGTTTTAAGCGTAGATTCTTCATCTTTAGTGACTACTGTAGCTTTACTTAAAGATGAGTATATCTTAGGCGAATATACATTAAACTTCAAAAGAGAGCATTCTATTATATTAATGGAAAAAATAGAAATGTTATTAAAAGACTGTGAAGTTGATATAAACGAAATTGATGGATTTGTCGTTTCTAAGGGCCCTGGTTCATTTACAGGACTTAGAATCGGAATGGCTACTATTAAAGGTTTAAGTATGGGATCTAATAAACCGTACGTTTCCATTTCTAGTTTAGATGCACTAGCTAATTCTTTATTAACTTTTGATGGTATAATTTGTCCAGTAATGGATGCATTAAGAGATAATGTTTATACTGGTCTTTATAAAAATATAGAAGGAAAATTGACAAAAATATTAGACTGTACAGCTTTAGATTTAACTGAACTTGCTAATATATTAAATGAAAAAGGCGAAAAGGTTATATTTACTGGTGATGGAGTATTTAAACATAAAGAATTCTTAATTAATAATGTTAACAATTGTGAATTTGCTCCAAATCATTTAAGTATCATAAGAGCTTCATCTTTAGGTGAGCTTGGAATGGAAAAAATTAAAGCTGGAGATATTGATGATATGAATTCTGCTCCTCTTTATATTAAAAAACCTCAAGCAGAAAGAGAACTTGAGCAAAGGCTGGCTATGAAAAATGAAAATAGATTATAGTCTTATGAATGAATCTCATATAAACGGTGTATATGAGTTAAGTAAAGAATGTTTTGCTATTCCTTGGACCTTAGATTCTATTAGTAATGAATTAAATAATCCATTAGCAAAATATGTTATTGCACAAGATTTATCAACAGGAGAAGTCATTGGATTTGTTGGTGTGTGGATAATTGCTGGCGAAGGTGATATTACAAATATTGCTGTAAGCCCAAAATATAGGAAGCAAGGCATTGCATCAAATTTGTTGATAAAACTATTTGAAATGTGCAAAACTTTTAATTGTGAAGATATTACTTTAGAAGTTAGAGCTTCAAATATACCAGCTCAAAATCTTTATAAAAAATTTGATTTTAAAGAAGAAGGTTTAAGAAAAGGTTATTATTCTGATAATGGTGAAGATGCCATTATAATGTGGAAAAGAGGATAGCAATGCTATCCTCTTTTTATTATTAAGCTACTTCTCTTTTCTTACTTTCAAACTTGCTATCAACTTTAAATATCGCACGTGATACTCTTTTATATAATAAATATGTTGCTATACACACTATTAAAGCTTTTACACCATTGAAAGGTACTAATCCTAAGAATATATAATTTAGTAAAGCTGCTCCTTCTAAATTCATACCATATGCAGGTAATAAGAAAAATGCATTTGCAACTATACCTAGGACTTGCATAACTAATGCACCTATAACCATTCCTACTATAGCGGTCTTTTTACTCTTATTTCTATTATATAACCAAGCTGCAGGAACAACTAATGCAAGACCAATTATAATATTTGCTGTTTCTCCTACAAATCCTGTTTCTGTCCCCTTTATTAAGAATCTTAAAAATACCTTTAATATAACTATTATTCCACCAGTTATCGGACCATAAGCAAAGCCTCCCATTAATGCAGGCACTTCACTTAAATCAATTTTAAGCCATGGAAATGCAGGTATTATTGGAAAATCAAAATACATTAACACTACAGCAATTGCAGCTAATAAAGAGATTTTAACCATTTTGTTTAAATTTTTTGATGAATTCATATATTTTCTCCTCCCAAAAGATATCCTTCGGGGCAATAGATTATTCAAATAATTCTTATTTTAGTTTGTCCAATATTTAATTATTTAATGCAAAAAACCCTGATGTAAAATTACATCAGGGCATTAAAAACAAAACAATAATTAAATATAACAAAAAAAATCGTTATTACTCAAATCACTATTTACCTTCTTTCATCCAGACTTTACTGTCGGCTTCGGAGTTACACCGAATCTGCAAAACTTGCTCGCGGGCTATACCGCCGGTAGGGAATTACACCCTGCCCTGAAGATATTTATTATTTATTTTGACTTCATTATATTACTAATTATGGAACTTTGCAATACTTTTATTTAACGTCCTTCATAGTTAAAGAAATTCTCTTTCTTTTTTCATCAACTTCCATAATTTTAACTTTAATTATATCTCCAACCTTAACTATATCTAAAGGATGCTTAACAAATTTATTTGCCATTTGACTCTTATGAACTAATCCATCTTGGTGAACCCCAATATCAACAAAAGCTCCAAAATCTGATACATTTCTTACTGTACCCATTAATTCCATTCCAGGCTGTAAATCTTTTAAATCTATGACCCCTGTCTTTAAAATTGGTTTTGGCATATCTTCTCTTGGGTCTCTACCAGGTTTTTGTAATTCTTTAATTATATCCTTTAGTGTTAATTCACCAATTTCTAATTCTGACTCTAAATTCTTTAATCCCTTTTCCTTTACTCTATCTTCAATATCACTTAATTTTTTATTTTTCAAGTCATCCATAGAGTATCCTAAAATATTTATTAATTTCTCAGCTGCTTCATATGATTCTGGATGAACTGCTGTGTTATCTAAGGGATTTTTACTTTCCATAACTCTTAAGAATCCTGCACATTGTTCATATGCCTTTTGACCTAATCTCTTTACCTTTAACAATTCTTTTCTGCTTTTAAATCCACCAGTTTCATCTCTATATGCAACTATGTTATTAGCTATAGAAGCATTAATTCCTGCAATATAAGTTAACAATGACGGTGTTGCAGTATTTAAATCAACTCCTACCTTATTAACACTATCTTCAACTACACCTGTTAATGACTCATCTAATCTCTTAGGTGTAACATCGTGTTGATATTGCCCAACCCCAATAGCCTTTGGATCAATTTTAACAAGCTCTGCCATAGGGTCTTGTAATCTTCTTCCTATAGAAATAGCTCCTCTTATAGTTACATCTAAATCTGGATATTCCTTAGCTGCAAGCTCAGATGCCGAATAAACTGATGCTCCTGCTTCTGAAACAATAACATAAGCTAACTCTTTTCCACTTTCATTCTTAATTTCAGTTAACATTTCAGATATTACTTCTTCTGATTCTCTTGATGCAGTACCATTTCCTAAAGAAATAACATCAACATTATGCTTATATATAAGCTCTTTTAATAGTTTTTTAGTTCCTTCTATATCTTTCTTAGGAACAGTTGGATATACAGTAGCTTTTTCTAAGAACTTACCTGTTGGATCTAATACTGCAACCTTACAACCTGTTCTAAATCCAGGATCATAACCCATAACTACCTTACCTTTAATAGGTGCTTGCATAAGTAATGCTTTTAAATTTTCTTTGAATATTAGTATAGCTCCTTCTTCACCTTTATCAGTTAATTCACTTCTAATTTCCCTTTCTATTGATGGATAAATCAATCTCTTAAATGAATCTTTTATTGCTAATTTTAAATATTCATCAGTTACTTCATTATTTTTTAGCAATCTATTTTGAAGATATGTTATTATTTTATCTTCATTTGCTACTATCTTAACAGATAAGACCTTCTCCTTCTCTCCCCTATTTATAGCCAATATTCTATGAGCAGGAATTTTATTTACATCTTCACTATATTCATAGTACATTTCAAAAGGTGTTGGTTCTTCACTTGAACCCTTTGATTCAATTTTTCCTTCCCTCATTACAAACTCTCTTATCCACTTTCTAAAAGCAGCTTCATCCGAAATTACTTCTGCAACTATGTCTAATGCTCCATTTATAGCTTCTTCTTCAGTAAGTACTTTCTTTTCTTCATTTATATATTTACTTGCTTCTTCATTTAAATTTCCCTTAAAATTACCTTCTAAAATCAAATCAGCTAATGGCTTTAACCCTTTTTCTAATGCTATTGTTGCTCTAGTTCTCTTCTTTTGCTTGTATGGTCTATAAATATCTTCAACCTCTGTTAATGTATCTGCTTTTTCTAAAGCTTTAACTATATCATCATTAAGCTTTCCTTGCTCATCTATTAACCTTAAAACGTCTTCTTTTCTTTCTTTTAAATTTCTTAAATATGTTAATCTTTCGAAGAATTTTCTTAATACATCATCACTTAATCCGCCAGTTTGTTCTTTTCTATATCTAGAGATAAAAGGAACCGTATTTCCTTCATCTAATAATTTAATTACATTTTGAACTTGTTTTAAAGTTATTCCTAACTCTTTAACTAATCTTTCTTCTATATTTACCATAAGTGCCTCCTATAAATTATATTATTTACACAAATAACTCTATTAATTAGTATAACATAATTTTACACTATTGCTATTATGTTAATAGAATAGTATAATTTATTTGTAAAATATTACCATTTACTATGCGAGGTGAATTTATCTTGAATAAATTTTTGTATGGCTTCTTAAATATCTGTCTTATAGTTTTTATTACACTCTTAGCACTAAATCAATTTTATGTAATTGACTTTTCAACTAACCTTAGAAATGTATTTATTTTTTTAACTCTAATAATTATATTATTTACTGCTACAACACAACTCTTAACTGGCAAATCTAACTTTTTAAAGTTTATTAGTGGTGTTATATTATTTTCAGTTATAATCGGTGGAGTTTTTTACGTATTAAAAGATCAGCTCAACATATTTGTATATATATGTATTTTATTTTCTTTATTCCAATGCTTATTTGAGCTTATTCAAAATAAAGCTTAAATTAAACATAAACTTATCATAAACATTTCCATATAAAAATAACATTCTATTGCTTACATTAAAATTTAGAATATAGTATTTAAATAAAAGTTAATAATCTAAAAGGAAACTTTTCATATTTAACATAGGATGAATAAATTTTGTTTGCCAAATTAAAATTTGGAATGCTCAAAAGAAATTCCTCCTCCTCGACGTCGGATGAGTAACTTCGATTTGCCAAATTAAAATTTGGAATGCTCAAAAGAAACTCCTCCTCCTTAACGTCGGATGAGTAACTTCGATTTGCCAAATTAAAATTTGGAATGCTCAAAAGAAACTCCTCCTCCTTAACGTCGGA